>JAGLWB010000131.1 GCA_023133655.1 Bacteroidales bacterium | reverse complement strand
TTTGGAACAGGAGCTTTATGATTACATCAGTCTCACATTACAGCTTGCACGAGATGAAATAGAAGATGTTTATGAAAACCTTGAAAACAAACTGACTCAATATAAAATAGCGGATATGCCTTTGTTCATGGATCCAAAAAAACGTGAAGATTTTATTAAAAAGTTAAGTGCTTTCTACCAGGATTCAACAGATGAACAAACTTCTGCAGAGGAAGATAATATACCTGATGAGATGAAACTAAATGGAACATAGCTATCATATCATCGTCACGTTGAATCTAAGCTTAAATACTGTACAAAATTAATTCATGACCAATTTATTCTGTCGTAATGCAATGATAGATTTTATATAGCTCTGAGTAGTCTGTAAAATATCTTGATATTTTGTTGCCAGGGTTTTGGAAAAGCTATTACTGAACAACAAACATTCTTCTATTTCAATAGCCAGAATTCGGATCACCCTGGGGATCTGAAATCCAATCTTTTCTCCAAAATCCAGTGTGGCTTTGAAGTTTGTATCGTGGGGATTCGACAAATGCAAGGTTTCCCTATAATTTCCCAGAGAATATCTTAACATCTCACCTGGTTGAAACAAACCAGTCATTATAGCATCAACAATAATAATTGTATGATAACCTGAGATAATTTCAAGTAATTCAAGTCCTCCTAATACCGAAGTGTTGAAGTCTACTCCCGGCATCTCCAATCGAGGTGCCAGATCATTAACAATCTTCACTCCAACACCGTCGTCAGAAAGGATCTCATTTCCCAATCCCAGAACAAGTATCTCATCAGAAGAGTTCATATATCATTCAATCACTTTCTTTTAATGGTTTGGATGATCTCACCCTTTGAATCACGAAGGTTTACTATTAATGGCATCTCACCGGGTAAATGGTGTGTCGCACATGAGAAGCAGGGATCATAGGCTCGAAATGCCATTTCGATCATATTTAAGATACCCTCTGTCACTTCCTCTCCTTTTTTAATCAGGCCCTGTGCTGCTTTTTTCAATGACATACAAATGGCAGCATTGTTGTTTGTGGTTCCAACAATAATGTTTACTTTGGTTACGATGCCTTTCTTATCTGTCCAATAATGGTGTGTTAAAGTTCCACGTTGAGCTTCCACGATACCGACTCCTTCAGTAGGTATGTTATCCAGTGGAACTCTCAGCTCTTTACCTGTGATATCAGGATCTTGAGCCAACTCAAGGCATCTTTCTGCTGAATAAAGCAGTTCAATGAGGCGCGCCCAGTGCATTGCCATTGTGGCATGAACAGGTTTCCCTCCCAATGTTTCATACATTCTTTCATATTCAACCTGTGCAAGTGGAGTAGCCATACCATCGGCGGCATTTAATCGAGATAATGGTGTAGCATGATATACGCCTGAGTCCTGGCCATCGAGAAATCCTTTCCAGCCAATCTTTTTCAAATAAGGAAACTTAAGATAACTCCATGGTTCCACGCGTTCTGCAACAAATTCGCGGTAATCTTCCGGTGCATATTTGCAGTGTTCGTTACCTTTTGTATCAACAATGCGAACTTTTCCATCGTAAAAGTTAACCTTATTGTTTTCATCCACCAATCCCATGGAATGCAATATGAGTGAATAAGGTCCATGCAGAATAAGATCCACGTAATCTTTATTCGCTAATACAATATTATCAAAGATTTGCAATGTGAACTTCGAAAACTCAATAAATCCTTTTGCCTTCTTTTCAATATCGGCTCTTTCCTCTTCCGAGAGACCTTTTCTCACGCCTCCAGGTATATTCATCACGCAATGGGTTTGATGACCGCCAAGCAGGGTCTGTATTTCCTGTGCGGTTCTCCGTTGTTTCATCACTTCGGTGCCTATATCAACACCCACCTTCTCAATCACACCAAGAATATTTCGCTCAGCTTTACTGGCAGTAGGTCCAACAACAAAGTCCGGAGCAGCTAGTACATAAAAATGGGCTATATGGCTGTGGATAAAGTGGGCCATATAGAACAATTCCCTCAATTTCCTTGCAGTTGGCGGTGGTTCAACACCATAAACTGCATCGGCAGCTTTACCGGAAGCCATGTGGTGGCATCCCGGACAAACGCCACAGATCTTTGTCACTATCTGTGACAGCTCCTCAACAGGCCTACCTTCACAGAATTTCTCAAATCCTCTTAATTCCGGTACCTGAAAATAAACGTTATCGACATCTCCATCATCTTTTAAAAATATCTCTATTTTCCCATGGCCTTCGAGCCTTGTTATTGGATCAATGGTTATTCTTTTCATTATATTGTCCTCCTTAATATTGCGCTGGGTAAACTGTACCTGTAAAAAGTACCACCCGGATCATCTATTTGTTCGATTATTTCCTCAATTTCTTCCGGGTCATTAGCGTCTATCATTGTTGCTATTGCAGACATCATTTTTGCACCCGGATCCGCCACATCAGGCGGCGGTCCATAACAGCCCCGGCAGGGAGCATTTCCTTTAATACATCGAACCCCACAACCGCTTCTTGTGGCTGGTCCCAAACATATTACGCCTTGCTCAAGAAAACATGTTTCGCCATCATCTTCAATTTCATGAGGTCTATAAAAGCGTTTTACCAACTTATTATCTGTCTTTTTTCTTTCACAATCATCACATTGGGATTTGTCAGTTACACCAACAACTGATTTTTTTGGAGGCAGGTCAAGTCCATTTACGATAGCAGTAAACACTTCAAAAAAACGTTCAGACTGAGGTGGGCATCCCGGCAAATAATAATCTACACATACCACCTCGTCAAGAGGCATGACATCGTTAAAAAATTCAGGTAGATCCAATTTCCCTTCTTCTACTTCCACCTCCGTTTGTGGCCGGATCTTATCAGGATTTACGGTAGATTCACTTTCTTCGTATACCCTTTTAAAAATTTCCTCTCTGGTTGAAAAATTTGCCAGGCCGGGTATACCTCCTATATGTGCACATGATCCATAGGCAACCAAAATTTTTGTTTTAAGCCTTAATAACCTGGCCATATATTCATTTTCGCTATTTCGGATAGCACCGTTAAATAAGGTTACATCAATATAGCCATCAGGCATCTTTTCAACATCTTTGTATTTAATGTCAATAGCTATAGGCCAGAATACAAGGTCTGCCACAGCTATCACATCCAGTAATTTCTCATGAACATCCAGTACCGAGACACAGCAACCCCCACAGGCAGCTGCCCAATAGATTGCCAATTTTAATTTTGGTTTTTCTTCTTTTCCCATACCATTGTCTCCATATTATGTTAATACTTCCATTACTTCTTTAACCTTGCAAGGACCGAGTTCTTTGATTGACTCAGTATATTCGTCGGCCAGTTCAGCAAATTGTTTGCCTTCGCTGGCACTGATCCATTCGAGACGTAGCCGTTCCTTTTTCAATCCCATCTGTTGAATATATTTTTGAAGCAGATAATATCTTCTCAGGCATTTATAGTTTCCTTCATGGTAATGGCAATCACCGGGGTGACAACCACAGATCAATACACCATCTGCTCCTTCACGAAATGCTTTCAAAACGAAAGTAGGTTCAATTCTACCGGAACACATAACCCGGATGATCCTGACATTGGGCGCATACTTCATCCGGGAAGTTCCAGCAAGATCTGCACCGGTGTAAGAACACCAGTTGCATAAAAATGAAACAATTTTTGGTTGATAACTCATAATGTTATGCCTCCTCTAATTCTAAAACCGTTGATAATAATCCCTCTATTTGAGAGAGGATTTGCTGATCAGTAAAATGCCTGCTTCTTATAGCACCTGTCGGACAGGTTGATCCACAGGTACCACAACCTTTACAAAGTATTTCGTTAACCACTGAAACTTGCTTTTCTTCATCATAACTAATTGCTGTGTATGGACAGACATTGATACATGTTTGACAGCCACAGCAGAGATTTTCATTCACTACAGCGGTTGTGACTTCCACTTCGACAGAGCCAAAACTAATACTGGCGAGTATCCTGGCAGCAGCGGCTCTGGCCTGTGAAACTGAGTCGGGAATATCTTTTGGAGCCTGACAGCTACCAACCACATAAACACCGTCAGTAGTTGTAGCTACCGGATCCAGCTTGGGATGTTTTTCGATGTAGAATGCATTACCGCACATACTCACTCCTACGGCATGTGCTACCTCTTTAGCATTTTCATGGGCTTCCTGAGCCACCATGAGGATAACCAGGTCAGCAGGAACATCAACTGTTACCCCTGAAAGCTTATCATTGATTTCAATAAGCATTTCAAAATTATGCTTGGAATCAGCCTTTCTAATTTTTGGCAGGTTATCTTTCTGATCAAACATCAGGAAAGTCACGTTTTTTCTTGATGTAGCCAGGTAAAGCTCCTCACATCCCTTACCAAAAGCCATCATATCAGCATATGCTTCATAAATATTTGCTTCTGGTAACGCTGAGCGAAGCTGATTGGCATATTTTAAAGCCGTCATACAGCATGTTCTGGAACAATATTCGTGGAAATCCGAATTCCTGCTACCTACACAATGGATAATTGCTACATGCCTGGGGTCATTTCCTGCATTAGTTTGTATTTTACCTTCTTTTAACATTCGTTCAAACTCTGAGGAGGTAACCACATCTGGCAATTTACCATAGCCATAATTCTCAATTCCGCCGGGATCAAATGTTTTCAGTCCAGTAGCTACAATGATATTTCCAAACTTCAGTTGAATTTCCTCATTTTCTTTTTTGATGGTTGTCTCAAAATTTCCAACATATCCAAATGCTTCATCAATCCGGGTCTCCAGGAAAAGTTCAATATTCGGATGATTTATTACTTTTTCGATCTTCGGATTCAGCATTTGTTGTACACTGTTCATAAAAGGAAATGTCAGATCAATGTTGGCCGCATGTCCGCCAAGCTTATCCGTTTTCTCAACCAGATAGACTTTCTTTCCAGCATCAGCAATTTCCAGTGCTGCTGTTAAACCAGCTATTCCACCACCTATTATCAGTGTATCAGGATTAATATCAACACTACGTTTCTCGAGTGCTTCATGCCATCTCACTTTGTTGATAGCACCCAGGATCAAGGATTTAGCTTTTTCAGTTGCCTCTTTTCTATCAGTATGAACCCATGAGTCCTGCTCACGAATATTTGCCATCTCAAATAAATATGGGTTCAATCCAGCTTTCTCCATGGCTTTATGGAATGTCAGTTCGTGGATTCTTGGAGAGCAGGCAGAGACTACTATCCTGTTCAAATTGTTCTCTTTAATATCCTTGATGATGAGATCCTGTCCCGGATCAGAACACATATACTTATAATCGCGCGAGATAATGACATCCGGTAACTTTTCCAACTCCTTGGAAACATGTTCAACATCAACCATTTTAGCTATGTTGGTGCCACACCAACATACATACACTCCTATCCTTGGTTCTTCCATCATTTTTAATTTTTTGTTTTAAATTGCACCTTGTCGTTTTAATGCAGACTTTTTCAAGTAAGCAAAATAAATTGCAAATGAACGATATAGAAAATGCGTCCACTTGCCAAAAGGAACCAGCAATATTCCCCATTGAGCAATAACAATTAAATGTATTATATATAACCATAAATTGTTATCAATCAGGTTGGTGTCAATTAATACCCTTACAATAAACGCTGTAAATCCCAATAAAAAAAGCCAGATTACAAACAGCCAATCTGACGGATGAGAATATTTTGTTACTTCTCTTTTTTTATTCAGTCTTCCTATTATAAAATGAAATGTAAACACAAATACAATTCCACCCACAATATATCCTAACCAGATGATTATGGTATTTGTTGTTGAAAACCAATTAAGAAAAACTGTAACAAATAGTAAGGATATATAGCCAATTACTATCAGGAAATGTTCAAACCACCTGAAGCTGCCAGTCTCACACTTTAATGACCTATTTTGAGTAAACACATTCCAGATCAGGTGCCAGATTCCCGTGATGTAGGCAGATATGGGTGCTTTTACTTTTTGCTTTACAATTGTAAGCCAAAACATATGAAAGATATTCGGCAGCAGTATCAGACCGAATACTGCAAGAATAACTAATTGTTCAAATAGATGGCCAAATTTCATCAAAGCTTCGGTTTCGAAATGTTTAACATAACCAACTGCAATAACGGCAATCAAAACCAGGATAAAACCGATAAAAAGTGCCAGTTTTGATCTGTAAAAAAGTCCCGCAAGCCCTGTCCAGTCATATACTTTAGTTAAATAACGACGGATAGACATCATCAATTCAGCAGGATTTGCATCTCTGGGACAAGTTTCGGTACATTCACCACAATAATAGCAGAGCCAGGGATCAGTACTACCTGCAAGACTTTGCTTCAATCCCAACTGAAGCGCGCGGATACCTTTTCTGGGAAAAAGAAATCCTTGTTCGGTTAAGGAACAAATTGCTGTACAGTTGCCACAATGGAAACAATCATTCCATTCCTTTAATCCATACTTCAACAATTCTTGTTTTAATTCAGGGTTTACTAATTGATTCATAATTGACCCTCCATTATTATAGAAAGTTCTTTTGCTCGTTTTTCAATACTTTCAAGCGATAATTCTTTGATACTTTTCCTTATTTTACCTTTTAATATGCTCTGCAGGACCCTGGATGCTGCAGCAGAGGCTTGAGCAACAGTATCAGGGATATCTTTTGGTCCCTGGCATACACCTGCAACTGTAATCCCCCCGGTGAATGTATCGACAGGGTCACTTACATAGTTTACTTCATTGAACCAACCATCACTATCGATACTTATTCCCAGCATTTCACCTATTTCTGTTGTATCTTCCCTTGGTTCAAGTCCCACAGCCAAAATTGCCATATCCACCGATTGTTCAATTAGTCGATCTCCAACAATATCTTCACTTCGTAACAATAGTTTGTCACCGTCCTGGTCAATTTTTGCTGTCCTTCCCCGGATGATATTAACACCTTCATTCTTAATTCTTTCATAAAACTCTTGATACCCCTTACCAAATGAACGCATATCAATATAATATTCATACACCTCTGCATCCGGTAGCTTTTCTTTAACAAGATGTGCAAGCTTCAACGAATACATACAACACACCTTCGAACAATATTTATGATAATTTTCATCCCGGCTACCAATACAATGAATGAGAGCTATAGACTTAGGCTTATTACCTTCAGGTGCAAAAATCCAGTTCTTTTTCTTATCCTGTGTTCTGAAAGTAATATCTCCGGATGTAGGACCAGCGGCATTAACCAGACGTTCAAATTCCAATGATGTGACAACATTGGGATATTTTCCATAACCATACCTTTCAATCCTCTTTGCGTCAAATACTTTAAAGCCAGTAGCCACAATAATATTCCCAACTGTTACCTCAACAAGCTCATCCTGTTCATCCAGATTAATACAATCCGGTACAGGACATACCTTTGCACATACACCGCATTTGCCATTTTCTACGTAAGTACAATTATCTGCATCAATAAGGTATTTATTGGGAACTGCCTGTGGAAAAGGGATATAAATTGCTTTACGTAAAGTTGTATCTGCATCAAACTCGCTGACTGCTTTTCTGGGGCACTTTTCCGAACAAGTACCACAGCCAATACAGGTGGCGAGATCAACGCGTCTGGCCTTTTGAAGTATTTTCACTTTATAGTTGCCAGGTTCTCCCGTAACATCCTTAACTTCACAGTAGGTCATAAGGTCTATGTTGGGATGTTGTCCTACTTCGACCATTTTAGGTGTCAGGATACAGGCTGCACAATCAAGGGTTGGGAATGTTTTATCAAACATGGCCATATGCCCACCAATTGTACCGGTTCTTTCGACCAAGTATACTTTCTGGTTACCATTGGCAATTTCGAGGGATGCCTGTATACCTGCAATTCCGCCACCAATGACCAGTGTATCAAGTGAAGTGTCCACTTCTTCAGGCGATGCTGCTTCTTCAAAAGACACACCGTAAATTGCACAGGCCAGGATGGCTTTAGCGCGTTCTGTATCGGCCCGTTTATACGCCCCGAATTCCCCAAAGCAGGCAAGAAAAACATCCCCAGGATCATTTCCGGCCTGAACCATAGCCTTTGTAAAAAACGACTTAAACATTCCGGGTTGGTATCCTGTGATAACAATTCTTTTAATACCATCTCCCCTTATTTTGGCAGCAACTTCATCGGGGTCAATAACAGGAAAATCCTTTTGATGCCATATCTCACCAACAAGTGATATTGTTTTGGTATAGGCTGCTACTTCAGCAATGTCAATAATTTCAGCATGTTCATTTGATATCCCACAAAAGTAGACAGCGGTTAATAAATTTTCACCCATAAATTCACACTTTAGTTATAGTTGAAACAAATCTTTTAAGAGGATATAAGATTACTCTATTGTTATTTTATAAACAATGATATAAATCAGGATAAAAAATGATTTTTGTCATTTTTTTTAAAAAAAGGGGGGAAATGTTAAGAAAATAATCTCTAAATGAGGATCTTACCGGCGCGCTTTAATCCCTTAATATCTACAAGTGTAATCTTACGACCTTTGATTTCAACAAGGCCTTCATCCTTAAACTCTGATAAAAGACGAATAACTGTTTCGGTAGCGGTCCCAACTATATTTGAAAGATCTAACCGGGTTAAGCTAATTACAGGCATATTATTTGTAGGATTTTCATACTTAAACACATTACTTAGTACGATCAGTGTTTCTGCAAGGCGTTCTCTTACACCTTTTTGCGCCAATGAAGTCAGTTTATTCTCGGCCTCTTCAAGAAGTTTAGTTAATGTGATCATCAGGCAATGCGATAAATATGGGTATTTTACGGTAAGCTTTAGAAATGTTCTCCTGTCAATAAAGCAAACGACTGAATCTTCGAGGGTTGAAGCAGATGCAGAATATTCTCTACCTGAGATCAATGCGCGTATTCCCAATAAGTTGCCTGGTGTGGCAAACCGGACTATCTGCTCCTTACCATCTATACCCAGCTTAAATATCTTTATTTTACCCGAATATAAACAATAAACACCCGTTGGTCTCATTCCTTCGTAAAAAATATCCTGTCCTTTCTTGTATAAATTACTCTTTTTGATTGAATTAAGATAATCCAGATCGTCAGTGTTAATTCTGTTGAAACAAGATAAATTCTTTACGTCGCAATACTTGCATTTAATTTCAACCGACATAAAATGTCAAATAGATGATAGAAATGATCAATCATTTTCAAATTTAAAAGTATAAAAAAATCCACCAATTAAGGTTGTTTATATATTTTTATTATTATTTATTTACTAATTGATCTATAATATACTGTATTACTGCATTTTAATGGATTGTTAATAAAATATTATCTAAAGTATTTTTGGTATTTTTGTTGATTATTTCAGGCTCATACGCCCACGACTTA
>JAGLWB010000130.1 GCA_023133655.1 Bacteroidales bacterium | reverse complement strand
AACTGTTGTCATCTATTAAAACACCCTGCCGGATTATTAAAAAGAGGCTTTTTAAGACAGCCTCAGCCAGGTGAGTAGCATTCCAACGCTTGTATGGAGCAGGCAGATTTTGTCTGAATTGATATGAAGCTGCCTGTGCCAAAAGTGCCAACGACATTTTACCTTCATTTTTTCATCGATTTCTATTTCTGCATCCATAGAAATTTCATACCTTAGCGCAATCAGGTAGCAGCAAGCTACTCACTTCATAATCTGCATATTACATTAATTATCAATCTATGATAGTACCACAGCTATTTGACCCAAGAAGCATTGTTGTTGTAGGCGGATCAAACGACATTACAAAACCGGGTGGCAAGATCCTTAAAAATATCATTAATGGAAATTACAAGGAAAGGCTCTTGGTCGTCAATCTCAAAGAGACAGAAGTTCAGGGAATACCGAGCTATCGTAATATAGAAGATCTTCCGGAGGTTGATTTAGCAATTATTGCTATTGCAGCAAAATATGTTCCTGATACGGTTGATTTCCTTACAAAGAATAAAAGTACATCTGCTTTTATCGTTATATCTGCAGGCTTTAGTGAAGAGAGTGAAGAAGGAAAAATGCTTGAAGAACGACTTGTTAAGACCGTAAATGATGTTAATGGTACGCTTATTGGCCCAAATTGTACCGGTATCCTTACCCCCTCCCATCATAGTATTTTTACTGAGCCAATTCCAAAGTTAGATTCACAAGGAAGCATACTGGTATCCGGATCGGGTGCTACTGCGTGTTTTATTATGGAGGCAGGGATTCCAAAAGGGTTATCATTCTCAAATGTTATTTCGGTTGGTAACAGTGCACAGATTGGCGTGGAAGAGGTTGTAAAGCACATTGACGAGACCTTCAATCCTAAAACCAGCTCAAGAATACTTTTGCTATACATTGAGCACATCGACAAGCCTAAAATGCTGTTAAAGCATGCTACTTCGTTGATCCGTAAGGGGTGCAAAATAGCTGCTGTTAAAGCAGGTTCATCGGAAGCCGGCAGCAGGGCTGCATCATCACATACCGGGGCACTGGCCAGTTCTGATGTAGCGATTGAAACCCTTTTTGAGAAAGCCGGTATCGTTAGATGTCATGGAAGAGAGGAATTAATTACCGTTGCATCAATTTTCTCCTATAAAGAACTAAGCGGAAAAAATATCGCTGTAATTACCCATGCAGGTGGTCCGGCCGTGATGCTTACCGATTCGCTAGCAAAAGGTGGGTTAAATGTTCCTGAAATCAAGGGTGATGAGGCCAAGGAATTGAAAGAACTCCTTTTTCCGGGTGCTTCGGTTTCTAACCCTATCGACTTTCTTGCAACCGGAACAGCCGAACAACTAGGCTTAATTATTGATTTTGTAGATCAAAAGTGTGATGTGATTGATGCAATGGTTGTTATTTTTGGCACTCCCGGATTACAAAAAATATTTGATGTTTATGAAATACTTCATAAAAAGATGAGGGAAGCAAAAAAACCAATATTTCCGGTATTGCCCTCACTTACTACAGCCAGGGAAGAAATTGAAACATTCATAGCACAGGGCGGTGTATATTTTCCTGATGAAGTACTTCTTGGCAAAGCGCTTAGTAAAGTATTTTATACTTCAAAACCTTCGGTTGAACAAATAGAATTTCCAGCTATCAATAAAAAAGTAATAAGGCAGGTTATTCAACGGTCAGAAAATGGGTACCTGAGCCCGGAGAATGTAAGAATTCTGCTTGATGCTGCAGGAATACCCAGGGTAAAAGAAGCCATTGCCACAACAGTTGAACAAGCTGTTGTGGCTGCTGAAATGCTGAGTTATCCTGTAGCCATGAAAGTAGTAGGTCCAATACATAAAAGTGATGTTGGAGGAGTGGCTATTCACATTAAAAACAGCGGGGAAGTAACAAATGAATTCAACAGAATGAGCCAAATACCGGATACCAGTGCCATTTTGTTACAGCCGATGTTGCCTGGAACAGAATTGTTTGCCGGTGCCAAATTCGAACCACATTTCGGGCACCTGATATTATGTGGCCTTGGCGGGGTTTTTATCGAAGTCCTTAAGGATGTTAAAGCATCAACATCTCCTGTTTCAAAAGAAGAGGCTTTTTCAATGATCAAAGGATTAAAGGGATATGAAGTTATCAGAGGGGTTAGAGGAAAAGAGGGAATTAATGAAAAACTGTTTGCGGAAATTATCTGGCGTCTTTCGGCACTTGTTGAAACCGCTCCGGAAATAGTTGAAATGGACATGAATCCGCTGATTGGAACAGAAGACCAGATCATTGCAGTGGATGCCAGGATAAATGTTCAGAAATAAAACCAAGAGACAAAACTGTTATTCTTTTTTA
>JAGLWB010000013.1 GCA_023133655.1 Bacteroidales bacterium | reverse complement strand
TAATACAACCAATCCCGGAACTTCCCGAAAGACCTCCAATAAAATAAGGATTGAAACTAACATCGACCCTTTCAAAGGAGACCGTACAGGTTTCTTCCCGAAAGACCTCCAATAAAATAAGGATTGAAACTTCCTCCGTGCAAAGGAGAGTCTATGGTGTTAGTACTTGTTGGGGCTTTAAGGTTCTGTATTCATTAACTAATCCCCAATCTGCTGGCTCTTTTACTTAAAAGTTCCAAATAAGCTTCTTTTAAATCATCCGGGAGAAAGCTTTTCTCAAGCAAACTTATCCATTCTTTGTATGCATTCCCGAGATCGCTCAATATATTATTTATTATTCTCGAATTTAATGATAGTCTTTCTTTGCCTAAATAGTCGATCAATATTTTTTTCGTCAGATTTCTGTTTTTACCGTTTATCTTGAGAGCTGTTTCTTCAATATCACCCTTTAGTACAATGGAAGTATTTAAAAAATCATAAGCAGGTGAAAATTCTATTTTACCATCACGACTGATCAATGAATAATTTTTTAGATGCATATCTTCATTGCCGGTCATATAATTAAACAGGAATCGTTTAAAGAATTTTGTTTTCTCCAGCATCGGGAACGTACAAAACTCATCAATAATGCCGATTAATTTTTCAACGGTATAATTGTATTTAGTATCCCTGGTAAGACCTGCCAGTTGAGCAAAATCTTCCAATGCCAGCTTACTGTTTCTTCCGGTTCTGTCAAATCGTTTTATAAAATAGGTCAATGAACCATCCTTTGAGTAAATCATACCATGTAATGGCACCTCAATGCCCGATACTTTTGCCATTTTCATGGTTAAGTCTTCATTTTCCGGTAATCCCGGGAAGATGTGATGCTGGGGCTTTAGAATAAACTTTCCATTAATATCAACAAGATCAAATGTGCCTTTTTTTATGTTCAATATAGCGCTCAATTTAGGTTGCACTCCCTGTATAGACATTTTAGTGGCTCGTAGTGCAGCTTCATACCTCTGTTCTTCAGCAGAAAATCCAAGGTCATTCAATCGTGTGAGCCGTGAAGATATTTGTTTAATACCCAAAGATGAATACTTTCCGTCACACAGTTCATATGTTATCGGGCACCTGTTCATTTTATCTCCTTAACTGTAACGGCGCCAACCAGATCGCCACCTGTTGCAATTAACTGGCTGAATAAATCATTCTTGTCAATTTTCTTTAGTTTTAATAATGCCTCCAGTTGATACCCCTCAGGCAGCAGACCATCAAAAAACGGGGGGAATTGATCGAAATAATAGGGTTCTTCCCTTAATGGAATCGTTAATGAGACCGGATTCCCACTATAGTTGTCATGGTAAATAAAATTGTAGCTTTTTAATGGCTCTATTTCAGAAAAAACCCCGGCTTCAATATTATTTACCAATATTTTTGCTTTTCTCATTACCTTTTGTCAATAAATTGATCCATTAGAGGACTATTAAAATTGATCTTTATATTTAAGGCTTCCAGCACTTTAAGCAAGGTATTCAATTTAACGGTCTCTTTACCCTTTTCAATGTCAAATACCACGGTCTTTCCTAAACCTGCCAGATCTGCCAGTTCTTTCTGGTTCAATCCTGCTTTTTTGCGGTGAAACTTCACCATTTTTCCAATATTATCAATCAATTTCATATAATATTTACTGCTATAACGGCAAATATATAAAAAAGTTCCATGATTAGATAAGAAAACCTTGATAAGATATAATTATTACTGCTATGGCAGTAATAATATAATCCCTCACTGCGTTTGCAAATCAAAATCAAATAAGGATGTATTTAATTACTGCTATAGCAGTAGATACGGGTTTGATTTATTAATCCTATCAAGAAATACCCGGATAGGTACTTATTTATAAAGCAAAAAAACCATTGGCCGTTTGTGAATATCCGGCAGGCCCTTTTTCCATGCTGCTATTTTTTTCGTTCGGATATATTCGGTTTCTTTTGTCAAATCTGATGCTATGCAAAGTTTGGTATCCTGTTGACAGGCTTTGATCAAAGCTTCAAGAAGCTGTATGTTACCGTACTGGGGATAAGGTATAGTTGGTTTTTTGTTGTGTTCAAGGTTCAAAGTTCAAAGTTCAAAGTTTAAGGTTTAAGGTTTATTTGTGGGCTGTCAATTGTCAACTGTCAACTGTCAACTGTTTTGCCAGGGTAATTTTGTAAGATCAACGTTGCCACCAAATGCTTCCTGTTTTAAAAAAAATTCACCTCTTGATTTTCGCCTTAAAATTTTGTAATTTAGTGGGTTAAACCCACTAATCTTTATGCCTTATGAAAAAGTTACATTTTTCCCTGCTGCTTTTTTTTCTTATCATAATATCAGGAACTTCCCAAAATCCGATGATCGAGTGGCAAAGAAGCTATGGAGGAAGCCAGTCGGATGGCTCCATTTACATGGAAACCACAAATGATGGTGGTTACATCTTTGTGAGTTACTGTGAATCAGACGACGGAGATGTATCAGGAATTAACCGGGGTTTGGACGACTATTGGATAGTGAAAACCGGAACTTATGGTGCAATACAATGGAATAAAACCTTTGGTGGATCCGAGTATGATTGGCCCCATTTTGTGAAACAAACAAACGATGGTGGCTATATCGTAGCAGGTTGTAGCAATTCGGCCGACATGGATCTGTATGATTGTAATCATGGTGGATTACATGCCTGGATCTGGGACTACTGGATCATTAAACTAAATAGTAATGGAGATTTTGATTGGAGTCATTGTTATGGTGGTCATGAAGAGGATAAGGCATATTCATTGCTTCAAACGCCAGATAATGGTTATTTAATTGCTGGCAGCGCAAAATCCGACGATGGGGATGTTACAGGACATATTGGTAACTATGATTACTGGATTGTAAAAACTACACCTGATGGTCAAATCGAATGGGAAAAATCATATGGCGGCTCTCAATGGGATGGTTGGAATATGCAGATCCTGGTCACTTCTGATGGCGGGTATATCGTTGGTGGCAGCTCCGAATCAAGTGATGGTGATGTATCCGGAAATTGGGGTGATTTTGATATATGGATAGTGAAATTAACCAGTGATGGAGATATCATATGGCAGAAAAATTATGGCGGATATGGATGGGACAGATTTATGTCTATGGTTCTGTCTCCAGACGGAGGTTACGTAATAGCCGGAACAACAGAATCTCATAATAGCGGAGATGTAGGAAAAAATCATGGAGGATTTGATGCCTGGGTGTTTAAAATATCACCTGATGGTAACCTGGTATGGAAGAGTTGCCTGGGTGGAAGTGGAACTGATGGCTTTACGGGAATAGTTGTTGATGATGAAGCCAATTATATCCTCAGCGGATATACTGAATCGAATAACTTCAATGTATCTGGGAATCATGGGGATTACGACAACTGGCTGGTAAAACTCGCGCCCACTGGTTATTTGTTGAATCAAGTTTGTCTGGGCGGTAGTGAAGCTGACTGGTGCTGGAATATCCATACAACAGATGATCATGGATATGTTGTTTCCGGGAGTAGTAATTCAAATGATGGGAATGTTACCGGAAATCATGGTGACAACGATGCCTGGGTAGTTAAACTCAGGGAATTTGGAAAGCCTGATAACTGGGGTAATGGAATATGGCTGGATCCAGACTTCTGGGTTCAGCAGATGACTGTTGTTGAATTTGAAACAATCTTCCAGGAGATATCCAGTCATAATATAAAGCACGTTTATTTAAATCTGGGATATTTTGACAATACTGTTGATGAATTTTATGATGCAGGTGACATTCTTAGTGGTGCGAACTTTCAGTTTGTAAAAGACATAATTGAAAAAGCTCATGAATATGACCTGCTGTTAATTGCAGGTGTGGGCGACGGGGATGAGAGTAATGGAGGACTAGAGGGAGGTATGGTAAACATATTGAATGATAACCTGTTTGGAAACATTATTGGACAATGCGTGGATATTCTTGATTTCTATAACTTCGATGGATTACAGATAAACTTCGATCCGTTACCCTCCAAATACCACAATCAACAGGTGTATGATAAATTCCTGGCTTTGCTAGATGAAATAAAACATGGTTTATCAGCAAACAAAATCCTTTCAGTTGTTACTCCCAAGTTTGGTTCTGCAGATCTCTGGTGGTGGGATGAGGAAAGTTTTGTAGGTCTTTTCGAAAATCTGAACGATTGTTTTGGCCAGGTAGTCCCGAAAGAGTATTATTATGGTGTGTCAGAGAATGATTACATTGAATTTGTAGGCAATACAGCGGGTGTCCTGGTGAATGATCTTGTAGAACCTTATCCTGAGATAAGAATTAATTTGGGTTTACCCTGCTTCCCTGACGATGGAGTTCTACATGACGATGATATTGAAAATCTTTGTAATGGACTGGCAGGCCTCTGGGGTGTTGAAATCACAAACTGGAAAAATTTTGAAGGGATCAGTGTTTACCGGTTTGAATACCTGCATGATGGATCACAGGTTTGTGGATGGGATATCTTTGATCGGTTTGGAAACGATATTGGAAATAATTTTACTACCGCAAAGTATCTAAAGGATTTTACCGGAAACAACACTGAAGAAAGTACTATTGATTATGAAGGTGACAGTGATTTCCTAATTTTCACCCTGACTCCATTATCAAGGGGCGTGGTTTTAAACATTAAGCTGGATGATATTCCTGCTGATCGTAATTATGATCTATTCCTGTATAATTCTGCCAAATCATTGATTAAGAACTCAACAAATACTGGTAATCAGCAGGAGGAAATCGAGTTATCTGAACCTTATGGAACCTATTATGTCGAGGTCAGAGGTATTTCCGGATTCGACCTGGAACATGCTTACAGGTTAACTTTTACTAAAAGTCTCGGAATTAATGATATCAAAGAAAAAACTCCTTTTGTCATCTTTCCAAATCCCAATCAGGGTAATTTCTATGTTCATTCAAACCAACATTATGAGAATCTGGAATTTAAAGTATATAATGTTTCCGGCAAAGCAGTTTATCAAAAACAACTTAAAAACACATCATTCTCAAATTATTATAATTTAGTGGTACCCGGTCTATCAAACGGGCTTTATTTTATCGAGATCAGCGATGGTAAAAAATGCTGGCACTCAAAGCTGCTTATTAATTGAGTACTATTTTGAAATTTCAGGTATCAACCAGCACCCTCGTAGGGTCCCAGGACCTACGAGGGAAAACAGATATAGGAACTATCGCATCATCGCCTGGATGCCATTCTGCAGGAGTGGATACGTTGTACTTATCGACTGTGATTAATGCCGTTGGCCTGCTTCCAGAAAGATTTCCAATAAAATAAGAGGATTGAAACTTCCTTTAACTAGAGAGCTGTTTCTTCAATATCTACCCCTCTTAGTACAATGGAAGTATTTAAAAAGTCATATGCAGGTGATAATTCTATTTTGCCATATCAGGTCAAAAAATTCTAAAAGAAATTATTATTACTGCCAGGGCGGTAAAAACACTCTTTTTAATCATATTTGCAAATTAAAATCAAATCAGTATATACTTCTTTACTGCTATAACAGTAAATGCAAGTGTGATTTATTGATCCTGTCAAAATATTCCCGAACGGGTACTTATTTATAAAGCAAAAAAACCGTCGGCCGTTTATGTATATCCGGCAGGCCCTTTTTCCAAGCTGCCATTTTTTTCGTTCGGATATATTCGGTTTCTTTGGTCAAGTCTGTTGCTATGCAAAGTCTGGTGTCGTGGTGACAGGCTTTGATCAATGCTTCGATAAGCTGCCTGTTCCGGTAGGGGGCTTCAATGAATATTTGCGTTTGATCTTCTTTATAGATTTTTGTTTCCAGTTGTTTGATTTTCCTTATTCGCTCACTTCTTCCTATAGGTAAGTATCCGTTAAAGGCAAAATTCTGCCCATTGAAACCTGAAGCCATCAGGGCAAGAAAAATAGAGGATGGGCCGGTTAGAGGGGTAATTCTGATATTTTTTTGATGAGCCTCTCTTACAACCTCTGCTCCGGGGTCGGCCACACAAGGCAATCCGGCATCAGAAAGCAGTCCGGCGTCTTTTTCAGACGATAACGCGTTCATTATTATTGCCAGATCAGTCACCTGGGAATGTTCGTTATAGACATGGAATGTAATATCTTCGAAGCCACCTTTATATCCTGCTTTTCGAAGAAACCTTCTGGCCGATTTAGTATCTTCAACAATAAAAGTTTTGAGGCTGTTAATAATCTTCCTGTTGCGATCAGGTAAAACCGAATCTAGCGGGGTGTTGCCTAAGGTGCTGGGGATGAGGTATAAATGGTTTTTTGTTAGGTTCATAGTTCAAGGTTCAAGGTTCAAGGTTCAAAGTTCAAGGTTCAAGGTTCAAAGTTCAAGGTTTAATGTTCATTCCCGGCTTTCGACTGCCGACCTGCCGACCTGCCGACTGCCGACTGTCAACTGTCAACCGTCAACTATTTAGCCATGGTAATTTTGTAAGGTCTACGTTGCCGCCCGAAATAATGATACCTATTCGTTTTCCGGTTATCTCCAGTTTTGGGTTGTGGCAGGATGCACTTTCCAGCAAAGCTGCTACTGGTACGGCGGAGGAGGGTTCAATAATTATTTTCATACGTTCCCACACGAGTTTCATAGCATTAATTATTGACTCTTCTCTAACCGTAATAATTTGATGAACATATTTTCTAATAATAGGGTAGGTAAGGCTTCCCAGGGAGGTTAATAAGCCATCGGCGATGGTTTGTGGATTAACTGATGGAACAAATTTCCCGGAATAGAATGAGAGGTACGCATCATTGGCTTTTTCAGGTTCTGCGGCAATAACTTTTGTTTTAGGAGAGAGGTAATATGTTGCGAGTGCGGTACCACTTAACAAGCCACCTCCTCCCACAGGGACCATGATATAATCCAGGTCATTGATATCCTCAAGAAGCTCTTTGGCTGATGTGGCCTGGCCTGCAATGGTTCTGTAATTATTATACGGATGGATCTCGCAGGCATTTGTTTCTTGTTGTATTTTTTTTAGGGTTTCTTCTCTTGATGCAAGGTTTGGTTTGCAAAAAGTTATTATCCCTCCGTAGTACTTAACCGCATTGATTTTTACTTTGGAAGAATTTTCAGGCATTATGATGTAAGCCTTGATTCCTACTATTTGAGCTGCCAGGGCAAGTGCCTGAGCGTGATTTCCCGAGGAATGAGTACATACACCATGCTTAAGTTCATCCCGGGTAAGGGATAATACATTATTAATGGCGCCTCTGAACTTGAAAGCACCGGCTTTCTGAAAGTTTTCAGATTTTAGATAGATCTCCGCTTTAACGAGCTCATTAATACTCTTTGAAGTAAAAATGGGTGTACGATGTACTTGGCCTTTAATGCGTTCAGCCGCTTCTTCGATTGTGGACAAGTCAGGAATCTTCATCAACAATGCTTTTATTTCTTCAATTTTCCTGCTATCTTAGTACATGCCTTTTCGATGAGATGGTAAACAACATCTAATTCTTCCGGATCATGATTGTATGGATTTGGAATCATTTTGTTTTGACCTGGAAGGATAGCATTGAGAAGGTAGTCAACTTTTTGCTTATCCTCAACGTCCCTGGTCAGAAACAGCACATCCCGGTAGCTTTTATGATCCATCACATAGATCTGGTTATATGCATCAAAATCCCTTGCGGTAAAAAGGCGCATAGAATGACCTGTAATATCTACTCCATGCTTTTTTGCTATCGAAACTGTATGATGATCAGCCTTTTCACCTAAATAGTAAGGCTCGAATCCTGCCGAATCAACCTCAGCCACAATTTGATCGACATCAAGTTTCCTTTTCAGTACACCCGCTGCAAGTGGAGACCTGCAAATATTTCCTGAACATACCATCAGTATCTTCATACCTCATCAGTTTTTAATGAATCTTTATAAATGAGATAAATGGAATAACTCCACTAAAATGGGAATTAAAAATATAAAGGTACAAAAAATATTTTAAATATGCAAATAAGAGCAATTTACATCTTCAGTTTTTTATCCAGCTCTTCAACGTAAGTCCTGAATTGCTTATCTGTTTCAATCAGGTTATTAACCGTTCTGCATGCATGCAAAACGGTTGCATGGTCTTTATTTCCACAGTGTAACCCAATGGTGGCAAGAGAAGATTTTGTGTGTTTCTTGGAGAAGTACATGGCCAATTGACGGGCCTGCACTATTTCTCTTTTTCTTGTTTTGGAATTAATCAGGTCGAGGGGAAGGTTAAAATAGTCACATACAATTTTTTGAATAAAGTCGATGGAGATTTCCCTGGTTGTACTTTTTACAAACTTATCAATCATCTGTTTTGCAAGGTCAAGTGTGATCTCTTTTTTATTAAGTGATGATTGTGCCAGGATAGAAATGAGTGCGCCTTCCAGTTCTCTGATGTTGGTTGTAATGCTATAAGCAAGATATTCAATTACATCGACAGGCATATCGATGCCGTCGTTGTAAAGTCTTTTTTCAAGAATAGCGATTCTCGTTTCAAGGTCAGGAACCTGAAGGTCAGCAGCTAATCCCCATTTAAAACGAGATAAAAGCCTTGGCTCTATGCCCTGAAGTTCAACAGGTGCTTTGTCAGAGGTTAAGACGATCTGCTTACTGTTTTGATGCAATTGGTTAAATATATGAAAAAAGACATCCTGAGTTTTTTCTTTTTTCGACAGAAAATGAATGTCATCGATAAGTAAAACATCGATCATTTGGTAGAAATGAACAAAATCGTTTGTGCTGTTATTTTTAACAGCATCGATGAATTGATTGATGAATTGTTCGGTAGAGACATACAGGACTATTTTATCCGGCATGTTATTTTTAATCTGGATGCCGATGGCATGTGCCAGGTGTGTTTTTCCAAGACCTACATTGCTATAAATAAATAATGGGTTAAAGGCAGTTTT
>JAGLWB010000129.1 GCA_023133655.1 Bacteroidales bacterium | reverse complement strand
TGCCTGTCAGGTGTTACACCTGACAGAAATATTTCTTAGCTTTGCAGCTTTTATTCGTGCTGTCAGGTGAAACACCTGACAGGCACACAAGGCACACAATCTGCCAGGTGTTTCACCTGACAGATTAAAATCCGCTAAAAACCAATAACTTATGAAAAACCTTATTGCCACAATCATAATTATTTTCTCATCTATCTATCTGATAGCTTCAACCGACGGCTGGAGAGAAGGAGAAATGGAAATAAAAATTACGCTGGATAGCCAAACTGAAGCAAAAATATTATACGACCTGCACCTGCACGGTGATGTTTATCCCGACGGCTCAGCCCTTTTATACGTGATCCCTTCAGAGCTGGATAAATTAAAGGCAGCAGGGTTTGACTATACCATCGAAAAAAAAGACCTTAACACATATTATGAAAATTTTTGGGATAACCGGGAGGCCTACCACACCTATCAGGAAATAATTGACCTGGCAGATAGCCTCTCCGAAAACTTTCCGGAAATTTGCCAGAAAACACTTTTTGGTTATTCTGTTGAAGGCCGACAATTAATGGGTTTGAAAATCAGTGATAATGTTACAGTCGATGAAACAGAAGCTGAAATATTATTGGATGGGGGCATCCATGGTGACGAGATCGGTGCCGCTGAAAACCTGATCCGCTTCGCAAGAGATCTTTGCCTGGATTATGGCAATGATCCTGATATTACCTACCTTATTGATAACCGTGAGATATGGCTCTACTTTATGGTCAACCCCGATGGTAGAGTAGCCATGGCAAGATACAACGCTAATGGAGTTGACCTGAACCGCGACTGGGCATATATGTGGGACGCATGGGGAGGCAGCCCGGATGCCTCTTCTCAGGTTGAAACCAGGGCATGTAGAGATGTTATGTTAAACAATCAGTTTTCAGTACAGATAACTTACCACAGCGGCGTAGAAATGGCAATCTATCCCTGGGGATACCGTTCCGATCCGGCCAACGACATTGCCCACCTTGATTTTATAACCGGATTATATTCATCTGTATCAGGATATGCAAACCTTCCTTATGGTCAGGCTACCATGTTGTATCCGGTAAATGGCAGCACAATGGATGCGTTATTAGGGGTCATGGGATCGGCAGGTATGACCGTTGAAATATCAAGCGATAAACAACCTCCTCCAAGTCAGCTCATGCAGTACTACAACTATAACTTACCCTCCATGATAGCTATGATCGAACAAGCCGGATATGGAGTAGAAGGTACTATAACCGATGCTGAAACGGATGAACCGGTGGCAGCTACCGTTTTTGTTAACGATTATTTTCCCGCTTACAGCGACCCTGTTATTGGCGATTATCACAAATACATCATCCCGGGAACTTATACTATTACCGTTGTTGCCAATGGGTACGAAACACAAACCATTGAAGATGTGATCGTTAATGAAAATAGTTCTGCTGCGGTCGATTTTACACTATTACCTGAAGAGGGGCAATATGTGTATAAGGTCATTGCAACCAGAATTCCAGGAAATAATTTTAATGATGAAGCTTTTACACCTGCCACCATTGGTGCCCCTGATTTAATCAATTATTCTATTGGCAAAGATGGGTGGATCATTTTGGATCTTCAATCCACTATTTGGGATGGCCCGGGCAATGAAATCATTGTTTATGAAGGGGATGATACACCTGAAGGGTTTTCATGCTTTGCCAGCCCTTCCATTGACGGGCCCTGGGTGCTGCTTGGAGATGGCTACGGTACTACAGAATTTGATCTTCAATCCGGAAGCCTGGCAGAAGCCCGTTATATTAAAATTGTTGATGATGGCGACGGTTCCCCATCAACAAATGATGCCGGTTTCGACCTCGATGCTATTCAGGGTATTGAATCGATTGCCGGAATATATCTCATTGTAATGGAATATGAGGTAAATGATGAAAACGGGAATGGAAATGGGCGGATTGATCCGGGAGAAACAGTTGATATCTATGTAAATATCAGGAATAACGGACAAGATGCGGCAGAAAATATTTCAGGTATTATCAGTACGGATATGCCTTTTGTAATAATTGAAAACAGTGCTTTTAACTTCGGAACGCTAAACCATGGCGAAACATCCGATGGAACTTTTTCGATTACTGCAAGCGAGCTTACTCCTGCAGGCTCCCTTCTTATTCTTGATCTGCTGCTTGAAACAGGTAATGGTAGTTATTCGGAGGATTATACGTTAAACTTTGTCATTGGTATTATCGTGGAAGATTGGGAAAATGGAGATTTTAGCAGTTATGATTGGGTGCCAGGTGGTAACTCTCCCTGGGTCATAACCGAATCAAACCCTTATGAAGGAATTTATTGCGCTAAATCAGGAAACATCAGCGATAATCAATCATCTGAATTATCGGTTGAACTGGATATTATTGCAGACGGTAACATCTCATTTCACCGTAAAGTATCTTCTGAAGCTGCTTATGACTTTCTTGAGTTTTATATTGATAATAACCTGATCGATAAGTGGGCAGGGGAACTGGATTGGGAAGAAGTAAGCTTTCCCGTTTTTGCAGGTACACATACATTCAAATGGAGCTATACAAAAGATGTATATGTTACTAACGGACAGGATTGCGGTTGGATCGATTTCATTGTTTTCCCCCCGCTTGGTGTGGATAATCTTGGGACCCTCGCAGGAACAGTAACTGATATAACCACCGGGCTACCTATTGAAGGAGCATGGATCGGGGGGGTGGTTCAAACAGAAACCAATGGGCAATATACCATTGACCTGTCGCCCGGCAACTATGAAATATGCGCCACACATGATGACTATGAAATGCTTTGCCTGGATGCTTCTATCATTGAAAATGAAACAACTACCCTAAACTTTGAACTGGTATCTTCTGTTGGCCTGGAGGAATTTGAAGCAAATAGTATTAATCTTTCAAATAACCCTAATCCTTTCAGCGATCAAACCAATGTTTCATTTACCCTTAATGGGAATGAAAAAGTTGTCTGTGAAATTTTTTCTATGGAAGGGAAAAAAATAAAAACCCTGCTTGATGAATACCTTGAGGCCGGTTCATACACCTTCCAATGGGATGGTTCAGACAGGAACGGATATATTGTTCATTCCGGCATTTATTTCTGCAAACTCCAAACAGAAAACCATCATTGTCTGATTAAAATTCTGAAATTATAAGTTGCATTCAACAGCAAAATTTTTCTTAATAGTCTTACTAGTCATTGGTTCGGCCCCCTATAAACTGGACAATATATCGGTTTCAATTTATTGCTATTCCTTAATATGTTATCCATTCTTAGAATTTTAAATACTTTAGGCACTTTAGTTCCCTTTAAGTACTGATACTAATCCATTGCTGTCTGGAATAAATGTTCTATTTGAGCACAAATTATTGGTTTTTATATTATTAACACATGTTTCGCCCCTATGGGGCTTCTGTTTTGGGTTACTCCAATTTCTATAAACATATCGCCTCTACGAGGCTGTATCTTTTAGCACCGGAGGTGCGAAATGTTTATAGAACAGTGAATTATAAGCTTCGTTAAAGTGCCGTAGGTACGATATGTAAATGTGTTTTATTTTTACCGGACACCAATGATTAGAAATTAGAAATGAAGAATGAAAATGAGAAATAACCAATAACCAATAAGAAATGAGGAAGTCTTGCTTATATTATAGGTGTCCCAAATACAAAAAACAGGATACTTCACAATCGGGCAGGTATACGATCATCATAAACCATTTTAATAGTGGCATTTACAAGCATCCCTTTATTTAGTCTAAATAAAAATTCAAGTTAGTTTCATTTATCCGGACAGACATATCAACTATTTTAGATATTTTTGTTAGCTGGAAGCATTCTAAACACCTAAAAATTAGCTCATTAGTCAATAAATTTTCCACCTAAAAAGTAAACAAAATGAAAAAGGTCAACACGTTTTGGATTAGCATTATGTTACTATCCTTGATTTTGAATATTTTCCAGGTATCAGCCCAAAAGTATGAATACCACGACAGTTGGGGGAAAACAGGATTTAATTTACAGGAATCAAGAGCCAATGGAGTGAAAGTTATTTATTCGATCAATGAATTTTCACTTAACGATCAACTAATTAATGGCGAAACCTTAAAAACAATTCATATTCCCGGGCATTTTCTTCCTAATAATGCCGGAGCCCCTGACCTTCCTGGTGATGGTAGATATATTGCTGTACCTCAGGGTGCAAAAGCTGTTCTTAATGTAAACATGCTAAAAAAGGAAATTTTTGAGAACGTAGAAATAGCCCCGGCCTTCCTGATTCCAATTGATTCTGACAGAAGCCAATTGGTTTATGAAAAAAATATGGTAATTTATGGTAAAAATGAGTTTTACCCTGCCAATCCCATAATTATCTCTGAATCAACTAAGATCCGTGGTGTTGATGTGGTTATGCTTGGAATCACGCCTTTCCAGTATAACCCGGTCACCAAAGAGCTTATTGTGTACCGGGATATTGATGTTGACATTCTTTTTGAAGGTGGTAATGGCCACATTGGTGAGAACAGGCTTAGAAGCCGCTGGTTTGATCCTTTGTTACGCGATATGCTGCTTAATCAGGATATGTTACCCGAAGTTGAATATCCTGACACCCGTGCCGGGTCACGCCTCACCGGATGTGAATATATCATTATTTCACCCAACGACCAGGTCTTTCAAAACTGGGCCGACTCGATCAGGGCTTGGCGTAATTTACAGGGTATCCTAACTGAAGTCTTTACGCTTAATGATATTGGAGGAAACAGTGCTGGAATAATCGAAAATTTCATTGACGATGCCTATAATAACTGGCAAATCCCTCCGGTTGCCTGTCTGTTACTTGCTGATTATGGATCAAATGCCGACAACACCATCATCTCCCCAATTTATAATAGTACTTGCGCCTCCGATCATATTTTCGCAGATGTGAATTATAACCATCAGGCAGATATAATTTTTGCCCGTATCACAGCGCAGCATGCTGACCATCTTTCTACCATGGTTGGTAAAATGCTGAGCTATGAACGGAATCCCCCAACCAACCCCAATTATTATGCCCATCCTATTACTGCTATGGGCTGGCAAACTTCACGATGGTTCCAGATCTGTTCTGAAACTATCAATGGATTCTGGACAAACGTACAATTTAAGCAGCCAGTCAGAGAAAATGCTATTTACAGTGGAACTCCCGGAGGTGCCTGGTCCACTGCTCAGAATACTGAAGTAGTTGTCAATTATTTTGGTCCTAATGGTTTGGGCTATATTCCTGCAACCTCGTCCTACTTAACTGATTGGGGCGGTGATGCTACCAGACTCAACAACGACATGAACAGTGGCGCTTTTATGCTTCAGCATCGTGACCATGGCAATGAAACCGGATGGGGTGAACCTGATTACCACATTAGTGATATGAGCGGCCTGTATAATCAAGACTATCTACATGTCTTTTCTATCGAGTGTTTAACAGGTAAGTTTAACTGGAGCGGCGAATGTTTTGCAGAAGCTTTTCATCGCCATCAGTATGGTGCACTCAGTGTAACTGCAGCTTCAGAAATTTCTTATTCTTTTGTAAACGACACATATGTATGGGGTATTTACGATAACATGTGGACGGATTTCATGCCAGACTATGGTACAACCCCGCCCTCCCGGGATGTGTTGCCTGCCTTTGGAAATGCCGCCGGAAAATATTTTCTTGAACAATCAGACTGGCCGTACAACACAGGCAGTAAAGAGGTAACCTATTACCTGTTCCATCATCATGGTGGAGCCTTCAGCACAGTTTACAGTGAAATGCCCGAAGACCTGACAGTTATCCACGATGGATTTTTAATCCCAAATATGGATTACTACACCGTTCAGGCAAATGAAGGAGCATTTATCTGTATCCTGGTCGATGATGAAATTATTGGCACAGGTACTGCTAACGGGGCACCAAAAAATATTTCCATCACCCCTCAAACACCGGGAACAAGTGCAGAAATTGTTATAACACTCCAAAATTTTTATAGGTTCCATGAAACAATTATTCCTGCCGGGCCTCCAAATCCACCACAGGAGCCATATCCTTATAATGCCTCAGATAATGTAGTTCCTTATACACACTATACCTGGGAGAACGGTTTTGGGAGTTTCTCTGAATCTTACAAAATATACATAGGAACTGACAACCCTCCATCGAATATAGTTAATGGAGAGGAAATTACCGGTCTGATGTTTACAATGCCTGAACATCTTGAACATAGCACTACTTATTACTGGAGAGTTGATGCTTACAACCAATTTGGTTCAGCCATCGGAGAAGTTTGGAGTTTTACAACCAAATATCCGCCCGACGAAAATTATGAAACAGGTGACTTTTCAGGAAACATGTGGAGTTTCGAAGGTGACCTTGCCTGGGTAATCGATGATAATGTTGCTTTTGATGGCAATTTCTCAGCAAGGTCAGGGCCTATTGGAGATAATCAATCCAGCTCTATGTTTCTTAGCCTGAATGTCGAAGCAGGTTTTAACACGGTGATTTCTTTCTGGAAAATGGTTTCAAGCGATCCAAAAGATAAATTACAGTTTTATATGGATGGAGAGCTCAAGGATGAATGGGGCGGACTGTCAGCTTTTAGTGAAGCTGCTTTCGAAACTCCTACAGGTTATCATACCTTTGAATGGAGATATGTAAAAGATTCTGTAAACAGTTATGGAGATGATTGTGTATGGGTTGATTATATTTATTTTCCCCCATTGTTTCCGGCTACAGCAAATGCTGGTAATGATACAACAATCTGTGAAGGCTCCCCGTATACATGTCAGGGTTTTGTTACCAATTGTGTGAGTCTCCTTTGGGAAACATCAGGTTCCGGTACTTTTGATGATAACACCATCATGTGTCCTGCTTATACCCCTGGCCCAGAGGATATCCTGGCAGGATATGTTACATTAACAATAAACGGGTATACCAAGGCAGAGGACATTGTAACGGATGATATGACCTTATCCTTCGACCCACTGCCTGCTGTTCCTGAAACACCTGTAGGCCCTGAATATGTTGATATTTTTTATACAACAACCAGTGAATACACAACTAGCGGCGGTTTATTTGCCGATGAATATATTTGGTCTCTTACTCCTGAATATGCCGGCACAATCGAATGGAATGAAACAACAGCCACAGTAACCTGGGATGTTACATTCCTGGGTTCTGCGTTTGTATCAGTCATGGGCGTGAATGAATGCGGTGATGGCCCATTTTCTGATGAACTGGAAGTAACGGTTGATAACACGGTTGGTTTCGGTTCTGTTAGCAATGGAGATTTAACCATCAGGGTATTACCAAACCCTAATAACGGAAGCTTTAAGCTTGAAATAAATAACAGCAACAACGAAAATGTCACTATCAGGATTTTCAATGCTGCAAGTGATCTTGTTTTTGAACAGGAAAATGTTCAGGTAAGCGGTAAATATACTGAATTGATAAGCCTGCATGATCAAGCCGATGGCGTTTATCTTGTGCAAGTTGAAGGAAAAGAAAACAGTATTATCAGAAAAATTATTATTCAAAAATAAAAAAGTTGTACAGTAACATCGTTGCAACCAGCAATTTGTAACATAAGTAAACAAATCAAAAACCAAAAAGAAAAATCATGAAAAAAGTTTTATTAATTGTCATCTTAGCTCTTGCTACTGTTATAGTAATGGCACAACAGGTTGAGCGGGAAAGGGTAGTGATGGAGATAGCTACCGGGACCTGGTGTGGTGCTTGTCCGGGCGCAGCTGTCGGAGCTGACGACATGGTAGAGAATGGACACGATGTCGCTGTAATCGAAAACCATAATGGCGATTCATGGGCTAATTTGTATTCCAATGGCAGAAACTCTTATTATGGTATTTCAGGATACCCTACAGCCAAATTCGATGGTGTTGAAGAGAAGGTTGGAGGTCTCCCATGCCCAAACCCAAGTGGAATGTATGATTCTTACCTGCAAAAATACAACATAAGGAAAGCTATTCTTTCGTCTTTTACTATTGATTTGACAGGTAGTCAGTCAGGATTGGCTGTTGATGTAACAATAGTCATTAATAAAGTTGCATCAGCTCAAACCTCTAACTGTGTTGTTCATCTGTTCATTACAGAATCTCACATTCAGCATAACTGGCAGGGTTGTATGACTGAATTGAACTTTGTAAACAGATTAATGGTACCCGGTTTGGATGGAACACC
>JAGLWB010000128.1 GCA_023133655.1 Bacteroidales bacterium | reverse complement strand
AATCACGGAGTTGATGAAATTTATTAAAGCGCCTGATTTTCCAACGGGAGGAATTATTTACGGTTATGAAGGGGTTAAGAATGCGTTTGAAACAGGCAGGGGAAGAATCGTTATCAGAGGAGAGTCAACCATAGAAGAGAAAAATGGCAAAGAACGGATTATTGTTACTTCCATTCCGTACCAAGTCAATAAGTCTGAAATGATCAGAAAGACTGCTGAATTGGTCAATGATAAAAAGATTGAAGGGATTGTAGATATTCGTGATGAGTCTGACAGGAATGGGCTTAGAATTGTTTATGAACTAAAAAAAGGTGTTATAACGAATGTAGTTCTCAATAAACTTTATCAATATACATCTCTTCAAACATCCTTCAGTGTTAATAATATAGCTCTTGTTAAAGGGAGGCCTCATCTTTTGAACCTCAAACAATTAGTCGGCTACTTCGTTGATCATCGTCATGAAGTTGTTATCAGGAGAACTGAATATGAACTTAAAGAGGCAGAAAAAAGAGCCCATATTCTGGAAGGTTTACTCGTTGCTCTGGACCATTTGGATGAAGTTATTGCACTGATTCGTTCATCAAGAACACCTGAGGATGCTAAGAATGGCTTGATCACAACGTTTGAACTTTCAGAAATCCAGGCGAAAGCTATCCTCGATATGCGCCTTCAGAAGTTGACAGGCCTGGAACGTGAAAAGATTAAAGATGAGCATAGTGAGTTAATGAAGCAGGTTCTGCATTATAAAAATATATTAGGTGATGAATCTTTGAGGATGAATATCATCAAAGATGAGTTAAGAGAAATAAGTGACAAATATGGTGATGAGCCACGGACTAAAATTGAATATTCAGCTCAGGATTTCAGAATTGAAGATATCATTGCAGATGAGAGCTTTGTTATAACAATTTCGCACCTGGGTTACATTAAACGTACTAATCTTGGTGAATACAGAAGGCAACACCGGGGAGGGAAAGGAGCAAAAGGAACAAATACAAGAGGAGAGGACTTCCTTGAACATCTTTTTATTGCTACTGCTCATAATTATATGCTTTTCTTTACAGAAAAAGGACGTTGTTTCTGGCTTCGGGTTTTTGAGATCCCGGAAGGAACCAAAATCTCGAAAGGGAGGGCTATTCAAAACCTCATTAACATTCCTCCTGACGATAAAGTTATGGCATATTTGAATGTGAAAGACCTGAAAGATACAGAATACATAAACAATAATTATATTTTGCTGGCAACTAAAAAAGGAACCATTAAGAAAACCACTTTAGAAGCATATTCCAGGGTGAGGCAGAATGGTATTATTGCCATCAATATTAAAGAGGGTGATGAGTTATTGGAGGCAAAATTAACAAATGGACAAAGTGAAGTCCTGCTTGCTTTGAGATCGGGTAGAGCCATCCGGTTTAATGAGAAAGCTGTCAGGCCAACAGGAAGGAGTGCTTCAGGGGTAAGAGGCATCAGGCTATCACGCCCCGCTGATGAAGTGGTTGGAATGATCTGTATTGAAAATACTGATTATGATGTTTTAGTTGTTTCTGAAAATGGATATGGTAAACGCTCCAGTCTTGATGATTACAGGGTTACCAATAGGGGAGGAAAGGGCGTTAAAACAATTAATATTACACCAAAAACAGGAGATCTGATTGCTATTAAGGCTGTCCTTGATTCCGATGATCTTATGATCATTAACAAGTCAGGAATAGTTATTCGTTTGGATGTTTTAAGTTTAAGGGTAATTGGCAGGGCAACACAGGGAGTCAAACTAATCAATATCAAGGAAGGTGACGCCATTGCTGCCGTTACACAGGTTGAACATCAGGATGAGGAGGATGATAATATCGATGAGAGTAGTGAGGAAGGAGCTGATAAACAAGAAGATATAAAGGGTTTGCAAGTGCCTGATGGTGATACTCAAGAGGAGTAGTTTATGAAGGCACTGATTAGTTACATTTATGAAATTGGCATAGTATTGGTAGTTGTTTATTATGTTTTTACTTCAGGAAAAATAAAAATACTAAACATTAAAAAGTTAATGGTATGAAAAAAGTTGCAATTTTTTTAGTGGTGGTTATGTCTGTCACATTAACCTTTGGCCAGAGTGCAAAAGTTCAAAGTGCCTATAACTACTTAAAAAATGGAAAGTTAGACAAAGCCAAAGAGAATATTGATCTTGCTGCTCAACATGAAAAAACAATTGGCAAAGCTAAAACCTGGTTTTACCTTGGTAATATTTATCAGGAGCTCTATGCATCAGAAGATGAGGAGTACAAGAAACTAGCTGATAATGCGCTGGATATTGCCTATGATGGATATAAAAAAGCGCTGGAATTGGATCAAAAAGATGAATTCAAAGAGAAAATACAATTTAACTTACTGAATAACATTGCAATACAATATTATCACCAAGCGCTAGCTTATTATGAAGCAGATGAGTTTATCAAAGCCAGCAACTCATTCCTATCTTCAAAAGAGATAAATGAGAGTTTTGGCGGACTTGATTCACTTGCCACGTATAATGCTGCATTTTGTGCTGAATACGGTGATGATATGGATAAGGCTATAGAGCTTTACAGCAAGCTGGTTGAAATTGGGTATGAGCGCCCTGTTATTTATACAGCATTATCGAATATCTACAAAGGAAGAGATGATTATGATAATGCTTTAGAGGTAATTTTAGTAGGACGAGATCGTTATCCCGGGGATATAAATATTATCATTGCTGAAACGAATCTTTACCTCGATAAAGGTAACTCAGCAAAGGCTTTGGAGAGTCTGAAATTAGGCCTGGAACTTGAAAAAGATAACCCTACTATTTATTTTGCTGTGGGAGCGCAATATAATATTATTGTTGATGATACCTCTAAAACTGAAGAGGTTAGAGAAAAAGCTTTTGATGCTGCTGTAGAGGCATATTTAAGGGCGATTGAATTAGATCCTGATTATTTTAATGCAAATTATAATTTGGGAGCTATTTACGTTAACAAAGCTTCAGAGATTATGAGTATTGCAAATGAGCTTCCATTAGGCGATCCGGAATATGATGTTTTGAAGGATGAGGCATTTGGTTTATTGAGGAATGCTAAGCCTTATCTTGAAAAAGCTTCTGAAATTGATCCTGAAGATTTAAGTACGTTAGTAACCCTTAAAGAAATTTATGCCAGGCTCGGAGGTTTTGACGAGAAACTCAAGGTTGTTGATGAGAAACTGAAAAGTATGTAATAGTTGACAGTTGACAGTTGACAGAAAACGGGATAGGAGGAGAGTGAAGTAAGATTTGCTCTCCTTGCTAATTCAAGAGTCTATTTAACATAATATTAATTATAGGCCATTTCCATTAATGAAAATATGCTGCCTGCCTAATAATCATATTTATTATACTAACAGGTCTTACTGACTATTATTTATTCCACTAATAATAATTATTCTATCCCTGATATCTTCAGGAAAATCATTTATCTCTTCAACAGTAATTACTTTATCGGCTAGTTGTGCAGCAATAATATTCAGGTACCTTGAACCGGACATTCTGTCGTACCGTCTTGCTATATGTTTATCATGATCGGTGAGCGATCCATACAGTTTTAAATAGGCATCGCGGTTATCTATTTCTTTACGTTTCCATCCGGATATGATCTTATCAAGTTTTTTAATGCCTGCTTCAAATTCGC
>JAGLWB010000127.1 GCA_023133655.1 Bacteroidales bacterium | reverse complement strand
GTATCCTTGTCATATGTTTTCATTGAAAGTTCCTCTTTACTTACCTTTCCGAATTTAATGGGGGGATTTTGGGCAGATGAGGTCTTAATTATGATAACTAAAGCTAATAATAAAAAAATTGTGACTGGTCTGGTTTTTTTCATTATAGATAGTGTTTAGTAAGTATTTAAAAATTAATGGTTTGAGATTATTGGAACTTGTTCAGCTTTTGAATTCATTTTTTCTCGTTGAGTGACTTTTTTATAAAAAAATGTCCGTGAAGTCTTTACTTTCACACAAAGCGTACCGCAGCTTTATCCAGGTCAGGGAATTATCTTAATTATCTCAAAGGTAAAACTGCCACCGGGCTTTAATACCTGAAAAATCGAATACGGGGTAACCGCATTGCCTTCATTATCAATGTTACAGTTACCGCTGGCACCGGTGTAATCAACACCTCCATGTTGACAGGCATATTTAACCGATTTCCACCCCTGAGAAGGGGATACCATCGGATCACCCATACTTCCATGTGAGACCGGCCGGATATAATCATTTACCTTTTCCCTGAATGCCTGCATGTTATCCGTGCCCATTTCAAGGAAGGTTTTTTCGATGGCCATGGCGAAGAGGAATCCGATATCATAGAACTGTGCATTGTATGAGGCTACCTGCTGATTGTATCCCTGGAAGAGCTTTGTTTTAAAATAGATATATGCTCCACTGGTTGTATCGGCAGATGGAAAAGCCCCGAAATTTTTTGGATGACCATTTATTTCCCCCAGGATATAGTCAATAGGTGCCTGGAAAAGATCAGTGGAATAAAGCCCGTCACAGAGGATAAAAGTGGTGTTGACTAAACCATCTATTGCATTCACAGCGCCCAGCTCAGTGAAGAATTCGTTGTATACTACTGGATTCAGCATGGATATGAAGATCCCTTCCGGGTCGTTGGCTAAAAGTTGGTTGAGTTTGTTGGCATAATCCGGATCGCCTGCGCTGAAATTGACCAGGGTAGTAGCTCCGGTTCCATAAGCATCCTGAAAGGCAGTTGCAAGTTCTGTCGAATAGGCATCCCTCTCCTCGACAGCTATTGCCATATTATTGATCCCATATTCTTCGGCCTGATTAGCAAGTACATTGGCTTCAAAAGGATCAGGGGGGCATAAGCGCTGGAAATAATTTGAAACACCGGTCAGGCTGGATGCTGTGGCTGACCCTGAAAGTGTAGGAAAATGATCAGGAACAGTAACTTCTTCTAAGATTCCTGTTGTAGATGATGAAAAGCTGGTAATAAACCCAACCAGGTACTGACTTTCAGCAATGATTTCCTGGGCTGCAACTGCTGCAGCGACTTTTCTGTCAGCTCCTTCCGAGCTTTTAATGATCAGATCGAGGCGGTAACCATTTCCAACGCCACCTGATTCGTTGATCTCGTCAATGGCTGTGCGAAGGGCATTCATACGCAACTCTCCCTTTTCCTGGTCCATGGGCAGCACCACACCAAGGGTTAAAAACTTATCCGCCTCAGGCGGATCGTCATCTTTTTTACATCCGGAAGGGAGAATAAAAATGATTGACAATATGATCACAGTGAGGATGGAGAGCAGGTTTCTGTTTTTCATGTTTGTTGGGTTTAAGTGTTTAATCTGTTAGAATGTATCAAAGCCATTTGTGCGGTTATTTCTATGTCGGCAAATATAGAAATTAAATATCAGTTTCAAATTACAAGGGTTGAAAGATGGTTGATTTTTGTTTACATGGTGTCAGATTCCAAAAACGCTTCAGCTTTCCCGGTATTTAATGTGCACTAATTCATAAACTTTATGTAAAAAGCTATCAATAGCCCCGCCTTTCAAGGCGGGGATTAAAAAGCAAGTTGGATGGACTACTGATTTTTCCCTGGAATTTCTTTACCATCTTTATTAATCGGATATTCGAATCCGCCATCAAAAAAGTCGGTATCCGGATTTATCGGGTCATCAGTAGTATTAAAGAAATCAACCTTTTCTGAAACGAGTTTCTTGTAAAGTTTTGGTCTGCGGTCTTTCAGATAATTATATTTTGGTGCAGGATGCGTCATACCATAATTAGCCGGTATGCAGTCTGCAATAAGCATGGTGTTTTGTTCATGATTTGCTTCAACTATTATATCACCGTGAGGCCCGCATATAATACTATTCCCCCGGTAGTGCCACTGGTCTTCTCCTCTTTGTTCATAACCACAGCGATTTGCATAAGCAAAAAAGATGTTATTTGCATAAGCATTTGCAGGGATGAGTATTTTTGATATGTCGGGATAGGATACGGAACTTCTTTGTCCGTCAGGAAGACGGTAATAATTATCAGCCGCAGTTGGACCGACAATGAGTTTTGCGCCATTGAGCGCCAGTATTCTCTGGAGTTCAGGAAATTCACATTCATAGCAGTTAAGCACGCCTACCGGGAAATTAAAAATATTATATACCGGATAATCACTTGTTCCAAAACTCCAGTTATCTCTTTCCTGCTGACCGTAAAGTTGGGTTTTTTTATAGCTGTTGAGAAGTTCTCCTTTTTCATTAATAACTGCAATAGCATCATAGTAACGGGTTACGCCATCGGATTCATCCACCTTTTCTGCATAGGGAACAAGAAGCGCCATGTTGTTTGTTTTTGCTGTTTCTCTTGCTTTCGTGATGCTTGGACCATCTTTGTATTCAGCAACCGTATGTACATCTTCAGGACTTAACGTATAACCGGGAACATATAGTTCGGGGAAAGACAACAGTTGCACATCAAATTTTTTCGCGAGAGTAACAGCTTCTTCGAGTAGTTTCATATTCTTCTCAGTTGCACCTTCGCCAAACGCTGCTTGAATTTGATAAATCCCAAGACGAA
>JAGLWB010000126.1 GCA_023133655.1 Bacteroidales bacterium | reverse complement strand
CGGGGTTTTTAGTTGGGTATTTAATATTAAATAAGTTATTTAAAAATGAAGGGATACCGTTAACTGAGCTTGACAGGTTAACAACCTTCATGTTAATCGGAACAATAATTGGCGCAAGGTTGGGACACTGCCTTTTTTATGAACCTTCCAGGTACTTAGGTAACCCTCTTGAAATTCTAAAGATCTGGGAAGGAGGGCTTGCCAGCCATGGGGCAGCATTAGGCATACTACTGGCGCTATATTTTTATGGTCTTAAAAGCCAAAAATCTTTTCTTTGGACACTCGATAGAGTCGTAATAGTAGCAGCGCTGGCCGGTTGTTTTATTCGCATTGGCAATCTGATGAACTCAGAGATATATGGAACATACACTGAAGTGCCCTGGGCTTTCATTTTTGAAAGGGTAAGTAACATCCCACGTCATCCAGCGCAAATATATGAAGCACTAGTGTATTTGATTACTTTTCTTTTTCTGTTATGGTATTACCACCGGAGGAAGGGCAAACCCGAAGAAGGTATTTTATTTGGATTATTTCTGGTCTTTATTTTTGCATTTCGGTTTTTAATAGAAATAATAAAAGAACCACAGGTAGATTTTGAGACCAATTATTTACTTAACCTGGGTCAGGCCTTAAGTATTCCATTTATCCTCCTGGGAACAATAATGATAGCGAGGTCTAAGCTCCGGAAGAAGGGAAAATAGGATTATTGCATCTGCTGAAACTGATAATCGATTATTTCATTAATTCGATCAGCCAAATCCGTTTGTTTATTCCTGACTGCAAGTGTTGATAGTTGTTGCAGTAATGCAAAGGCCCTTTGATGGTCTTCAGCATAATATTCTGCGAATTGATCTTTCAGACTATTATAATAAATTATATCTTCTTCAAAATTTTCCACCAGTTGGGAGGTCAATTGATTGGCTTTCTCAATTTGACCAGCCTTGTAATAAACCTCAACAAATGGCCACATATAAACATCATAAGTGATCTTCTCATTTGGGAAAACCTGTTGGCATCTGTCAGCTACCGCCACGGCCGAATCTATCTTTTGTTCTTGAAGCAATGCCTGAGATAATCTCATAAAATTTTGCCGGGGAATAGTTACATTGCGGTAACTCTCCCTATCTACATAAACAGATGGATCGTTAAGGTTCCCCCACTGGCACTTGTTCATCAGGATATCATAGGTCGCATCAGTTGATAATCCGCCAAGGCCATTTATATAATATTTCGCCTTTACTGGCATAAATCTATAAACAAAGCCTTCCAGGTGACAATATTTACCCACATCAAAAACATGATTAATGCTATTGGGGTTGGCAAAATAAACAGGGCGCTTCCAATCGTTAGTAGCTAAAAAATCAAGAAACATCAGGTCATTTTTATACAGGTAATTTGGTTTGATATTCCATGTGATAACAGGTTCAATCTGACCGGCAAGCCATTCAGGGACAATTCCGTTTTGAATGGCCTTAGCAGAATCAACAGTTAATTTTACCTTTTTTGTCGGGAAATAATTTACCCAGTTTCCGCTCTGTAAAGGGAGTTTCGTACTTTTATTATCGCTGGCAATAAAGTCTATCACCCGCTTGAGTTCCACATTTCCTGTAATAGACTTCTCCTCAAAATATGGTATTATTTGGTTTACACCTTTGTTGTATTGTGCGGGCTTCAGGGTGAAAGGTAATGGTTCGGCATCATATATTTTTTTTCCAAGTTGATGTACATACCAATCGCCTGAAGCAAGCATAAAATTAACCACCCTCACATCCGTGCGAATACCCTCTACTTCCTGGGCATACCACAAAGGGAATGTATCATTATCGCCGTTTGTTATCAGTATGGCATTAGGTGCACATGAATTCAGGTAATTGGCAGCAAAATCGCGTGCAGCATATTTATTTGACCGGTTGTGATCATCCCACCCCTGTTGAGCCATAATACCGGGCACCAGAACCAGGCATATTATGGTCACAAAAACAGCAGAAATTTTTCGATTCATCACCCGGGTTAAAAAGTCGGTAATAGCAATCACACCTATGCCGATCCAAATGGCATATGCATAAAACGACCCGGCATAAGCATAATCACGTTCACGTGGCTGGTAAGGATACTGATTAAGGAAAACCGTAATAGCCATGCCGGTAAATAAAAACAATAATGCCACAACAGCCCAACTTTTATAGTCTTTGTTCAAAAGGTATAATAACCCAACCAAACCAAGGATTAATGGCAGTGCATAAAATTTATTTCTCGCAGGACTCTGTTTACTTGCCGGGAAATACTCCTGATCGCCAAGGCGCCCATTATCGAGAAAACCAGTCCCACTTAACCAGTTACCATGCTCTATCCCACCATGGCCTTCAACGTCATTCTGCCGTCCGACAAAATTCCAAAGAAAATAACGCCAATACATATGCCCAAGTTGATACTTGAAGAAAAATCGTAAATTTTCTGAAAACGTTGGTTTATTAATCACCTCCGCTGTCCCATCCCTTCGCGTATATCTGATTGGTGTTCCTTTAACCTTTCCCCATTGTTTGTATGCGTTGATATGTATCTCTTTCTGATCGCTCCACATTCTGGGAAAAATCGTGGTAAACCGGGAATCATAATTAGGGATCGTGGATTTGCGGTCATCAGTAATCACATATTTTCCCTTTTCCGTATCTCTTAAAAAAACAGGATTGCCATCTTTATAAGGATTAGTGGGATCCAGAGGAGAATTGTAATATTGGCCGGAAAAGATGGGCCAGGAACCATATTGTTCTCTATTCAAATATGATAACAATGAAATCGCATCGCTTGGGTTATTTTCATTTATAGGTGTATTGGCATTGGCTCTGATAATAATCAACAGGAACGAAGAGTATCCAATCAGAATAAAAGCAAAACTTAAAATCACGGTGTTAAGTAATGCTTTCTTATTCCTGATCAAATAAAGGAGAACCAAAACCACACCACTAACAATAAATCGGAAGATAAAACTACCGGTTGAACTGCTACCAATAAGAATAAGGATAATCATTAGAACCAACAATATACTAAATGATGCCTTTAAAGGTTTGCTTGTTTCCACTTTTGTTGTATACATAATTCCGGTTGTAATCAAACCAATCATTACCAGGGCGAAGAAAATTGTACCGGAATTAAAAGGAAGTCCAAAAGAATTAACAAAAAGTAATTCGGTCTTTGCAAAAAGATTTACAATTTCAGGAATAATTCCATACATAATGAAGACAAGTAAAAGAATTGAAACAATTCCGGTCTTAATTATTCCATTAATACTAAGCTTATACCTCTTAAAATAAAAAATAAATGCGATTGCAGGAATAGCCAGGAGGTTCAGAAGATGAACCCCAATGGAAAGACCAACCATAAAAGCAATAAATATGATCCATCTGAAAGCATGGTCTTCATCAGCAACCTGCTCCCATTTCAAAATTGCCCAGAAAACAAGTGCGGTAAAAAAGGAAGACATGGCATACACCTCACCTTCAACAGCCGAAAACCAAAACGAATCAGAAAAAGTATAAGCCAGGGCTCCAACCAGCCCGCCTCCAATAATAGTATAAATTTTACCATTGGTGACCTGATTATCAGTAAAAGCAATTTTTCGGGCAAGGGCTGTTATGGTCCAAAACAAGAAAAGTATGGTAAAACTACTTGACAAAACTGACATGATATTCACCATAAGGGCAACCCTGGTTGTATCTCCAAAAGCAAACATAGAGAAAAAACGTCCTAATATCTGAAATAAAGGTGCCCCCGGAGGATGGCCAACCTGTAACTTATAAGCAGTAGCAATATACTCACCACAATCCCACCAACTGGCTGTTGGCTCAACAGTCATTAAATAAACAATAGTGGCAATCACAAAGACACCCCAGCCAGAAATTTTATTAATAAGGTTAAATTTTTTCATTTGTTGCAATCGGTTTTTATTTACAGGAATGTAAAATTTTAGGCGAATTTATAAAAATTACTCGATTCCAATTGATTTGCCATGTTAAAAAAACAAAAATATTCATCAAAACCATACTTGAATCTGCATTGATTTTGCCAAACCTATTAGGAATTTCTCTAAAAATTGCAAAAAAACTTTTATAAACAAAAAAAAAATGTAATTTTGCAGTCCTTTAAAAAGATAGTTTGTCCGATGGTGTAACTGGCAACACGTCTGATTTTGGTTCAGAAGAGTCCAGGTTCGAGCCCTGGTCGGACAACTTATTTTAAACTTTTTTAAAGGCAGTAAGAAGAATTGGATGTGAGGGGACATAAGTCCCCTATTTTGTTGGAGCATGATGTAACTAAAAAATGATTGAGCCAATTACAATACAAAATCTTGTCGATGACTATCTTAATGATGGTGATAGGTTTCTGGTGGAATTTACCATCAAACCAGGAAATAAAATTTTCGTGTACCTGGATAGTGATAAGGCAATTACGATAACCGATTGTGTTAAAGTTAGCAAACATATCGAATCGAACCTTGACAGAGACAAAGAAGACTTTGAATTGAGGGTTTCTTCCTATGGAATTGACCAACCTTATAAGCTAATCAGACAATATAAAAAAAATATTGGAAAACTTGTAAAGGTTGACTTAAATGATGGGGAGCAATATACCGGAAGGCTCGTACAAGTTTCAAATGATGAATTTGTTGTAAAACCTGAACAACCAGGAAAACAAACAAACAAACAAAAAATGGATCAACCACGCACATTTGCTTTCAGTCAGGTAAAGGAAACCAAAGGTGTAGTAACATTTAAATAATTAATCGATTAAATACATTATTAAAAATGGACCACATAAATTTAGTTGAGACTTTCTCAGAATTTAAGGAGTTCAAAAACATTGAAAGGGAAACCATGATGCGTATCCTGGAAGATGTTTTCAGGCATATGTTGGCAAGGAAATATGGCACAGATGAGAATTTCGATATCATTGTTAACATCGATAAAGGTGACCTGGAGATATGGCGAAACAGAGAAATTGTTGAAGATGGGGGTGTTGAAGATGATAACACACAAATTGAGTATACTGAAGCCATAAAGATAGAACCTGACTTTGAAATCGGAGAAGATGTTTCGGAAGAGATTAAAATGGGCGATTTCGGACGCCGGGAAATTTTATCGGTTCGTCAAAACCTGATTGCTAAAATCCAGGAATACGAAAAAGATAATGTGTACAAAAAGTATAAAGATAAAATTGGAGAGATTATTTCTGGTGAGGTTTACCAGGTTTGGAAAAAAGAAATTCTGATCCTCGATGATGAGTATATTGAATTGATTTTGCCAAAATCCGAGCAGATCCCTTCAGATTTTTACAGGAAAGGCGATACCATCAGGGCCGTAGTGTCGAAGGTAGAAATGAGAAACAACACACCTTATATCATTCTTTCCCGTACTTCAACTATCTTCCTGGAAAGATTATTCGAATCGGAAGTTCCCGAAGTCTATGATGGGTTAATAACTATTAAAAAAATAGTGCGCGTCCCTGGCGAACGTGCAAAAATTTCTGTTGAATCATACGATGACAGAATTGATCCTGTTGGAGCTTGCGTGGGTATGAAAGGCTCACGAATTCATGGTATTGTAAGAGAGCTTAAAAATGAAAACATTGATGTTATCAATTTCACCAATAATTCATCCCTCTACATTTCCAGGTCACTAAGCCCGGCTAAGATCTCTTCAATCCAATTAGATGACGATAATAAAAAAGCCGATGTCTATATGAAGCCCGACCAGGTTTCACTTGCTATAGGCAAAGGAGGATATAATATTAAACTGGCAGGTAAACTAACCGGGTATGAAATTGATGTGTACAGAGATACTGATTCTGAAAATGAGGATGTTGATTTGACTGAATTCGCTGATGAGATCGATCAATGGATAATTAAAGAATTAAATACTATTGGCTGCGATACTGCAAAAAGTGTTTTGGAACTTTCTGTTGAAGAATTGGTTAAAAGGACTGACCTGGAAGAAGTTACTATTTTAGAAGTTATGAAAATATTAAAGGCTGAGTTTGAGTAACATTTCGGCTTTATATAAATACATAAAGGCAAAGTAATACGACCCGTGGCAGTATACTATTTTATAAATTATTTTATTTTTACAAAATAAAAATACAAGGGTCATTTATAAATTATGGCTGAAACAAATAAAACAATAAGATTAAGCAAGGCAGCAAGGGAGTTCAATGTTGGACTAAATACCATTGTTGAATACCTGAAAAAGAAGGGATATGATATTAAAGAGAGTCCGAATACAAAATTATCGGATGATATCTATCAAATTCTGGTTGCTGAATATGCATCTGAAAAAGCGGTTAAAGAAGAAGCCAGGAAAATCGGATTGGATTATACCGATCATGAAACCATTTCTATTGACGACAGATTAATCCCTGAAGATAAACCTGACACCTCTAAGGTTCAGGAAGATCTTATTATTAAAAGTGTTTCCTTTGGCTTTGATGAAGATGATTTTCGAGCTGAATCTTCAAAGGAAGCTCCTCCGGTTAAGGAAGCTCCTCCGGCTGAGGAAACTCCTCCGGCTGAAGAAACTCCTCCGGCTAAGGAAAAAACTATAGAAGAAAAGCCTGCTGCAGAGATAAAAAAAGAAAAACTGAAAAGCGAAGCTAAAGAACCATCTCCGGTTGAAACAACTGCTGATGAGACTGAAGTACCTTCAGTGAAATCAGAGGTTAAAATTCTTGGTAAAATAGACTTTGAGAAGATCATAGAAAAACCAAAAACAACTAAAAAGGTCACTAAAAAAACTACGAAACCTACAAGGAAAGTAACAAAAAAGAAGGGCATCAAAGAACCTGAAAAAGAAAAAACAGAAGAAATTACCCACGAAGAAAAAGCTGTAGAAAAAAAACCCCTTGAACCAACTCCCGTTGAAAAACCAAAGAAAGAAGTTGAGAGTAAAGAAAAAGAATCACCTGTTCCGGATACTAAGGAAAAAACAGTTGAAAAAGAAATTATTAAAGCACATGCCGAGAAACTCAGTGGACCTACTATCGTAGGCACAATTGAGTTACCTAAAGTCGTAAAACCCGAAAAAAAGAAACCGGTTGCATCGTCATCTGATGAACAAATTAAAGCTAAGAAAAAGAAAAGAAGACGGATTAGGAAACCTAACAAACCCGCAAAAGAAACAACAAAGCTGCAAACTGGAAAATCAAAAGGAAAACAGCAAAGATTTTTTGTAAAACCCGAGCCGACTGCGGAAGAAATTCAAAAGCAAATCAAAGACACGTTACAAAGACTTAGTTCTACTGGAAAATCAAAATCTGTTAAACATCGCCGTTTAAAAAGAGAACACCTGCAAAAAGAACGGGAAGAAGAACAACAGAAAATTGAACAGGAAAAGAAAGTCATTAAAGCAACAGAGTTTGTAACGGCAAACGAGTTGGCATCGATGATGAATATACAGGTTAATGAAGTAATAGCAACCTGTATGTCGCTTGGCATGTTTGTTTCTATAAATCAACGCCTCGATGCCGAAACCCTGGCTCTTGTTGCTGAAGAATTTGGTTATGAAATAGACTTTGTTAGTGTTGAGGTTCAGGAAGCTATTCATCAGATTGACGAAGAGGATTCATCAGAAGGAATGGAGGAAAGGGCTCCAATTGTAACTGTAATGGGACATGTTGACCATGGTAAAACTTCTCTGCTTGACTACATTCGTCATACCAATGTTATTGCAGGAGAATCGGGGGGCATTACCCAGCACATTGGAGCGTATGAAGTAGAACTAAAAGATAACAAACGTATCACTTTCCTTGATACTCCCGGACATGAAGCATTTACGGCAATGCGGGCCCGTGGTGCTAAAATGACCGACATAGTAATTATTGTAATTGCTGCTGATGACAAAATTATGCCTCAAACTGTTGAGGCAATTAACCATGCTCAGGCAGCAGGCGTACCTCTCATTTTTGCCATTAATAAAATTGATAGGCCAAATGCAGATATTGATAAAATATTAGAGGGGCTTTCCAAAATGAATATCCTTGTGGAAGATTGGGGTGGAAAATTCCAATCCCAGTCAATATCAGCAAAAAAAGGTGATAACATTAATTTGTTGTTGGAAAAAATCCTTCTTGAAGCGGAAATGCTTGAGCTTAAAGGAAACCCCTCAAAACCAGCCCGTGGTACTGTTATTGAATCATCACTTGATAAGGGCAGAGGTTACGTAACCAATATTCTAATTCAGAATGGAACACTTAGAGTAGGTGACATGGTATTGGCCGGGTCAGCATACGGGAAGGTGAAAGCACTGTACAATGAACGTAACCAGGCCGTCAAGGAAGCCGGACCTTCCCAACCAGTTTTGCTCCTGGGATTAAATAGCGCCCCGCTCGCTGGCGATCTTTTTAATGTAATAGCTGATGAAAGAGAAGTGAAAAACATTGCATCAAAACGCCTTCAGTTACAGCGTGAACAAGGCTTGAGAACTCAAAAACATATTACGCTTGATGAGATTGGCAGACGTATAGCCATTGGTGACTTTAAAGAGCTGAACATTATCGTGAAAGGTGATGTTGACGGTTCAGTCGAAGCATTGTCAGATGCTTTGTTAAAATTGTCAACTGAAGAGGTTCAGGTTAACATCATTCACAAATCAGTAGGTCAAGTAACCGAATCGGATGTTATGCTGGCTTCTGCATCAGATGCTATTATTATTGGTTTCCAGATTCGTCCATCGCTTGGCACCCAAAAACTTGCAGAAAAAGAGCAGATTGATATAAGGCTCTACTCAATTATTTATACCGCAATCAATGAGATTAAAGACGCAATCGAAGGTATGTTATCACCCGACACTGAAGAAAAAATTCTCTGTAATATTGAAGTGCGTGAAATATTTAAGATAACCAAAGTAGGTACTATTGCCGGATGTTATGTGTTGGATGGAAAGGTGACACGAAACACGAAAGTACGCGTCATCCGCGATGGCATTGTGGTTTATACTGGCCTGCTTGGTTCCCTGAAACGGTTTAAAGATGATGTTAAAGAGGTAGCTACCGGATATGAGTGTGGTTTAAATATTGAAAACTTTAATGATATAAAAGTGGGTGATATTGTAGAAGGTTACGAAATAATTGAAATAAAAAGAAAATTATAGGTTTTTATTGATCATTAGCGTTTGTTCCCTCCCGGGACCGATAGAAACAATATCAAAAGGAACACCGACAAAATCTTCAATAAATCGCATATAGTCATTAAACTCCTGTGGTAATTCATCCAAAGAGGTTAAGTTAGAAATATCTGCCTCCCATCCTTTTAACTCATGATAAACCGGTTCGATATCTTCATTCATTATTTCAAAAGGAAGGTAATTAATGATTTCTCCATTTACCTTATAGTGAATACAAACCTTTATCGTATCAAACCCACTTAATACGTCAGCTTTTGTCATCACAAGGCTTGAGACTCCATTAAGCATTATTGCATATTTAAGTGCTACCAGATCGAGCCAGCCACATCGCCTGGGCCTACCTGTTGTTGAGCCAAATTCCTTGCCATTATCCCTAAGTCTCTCACCTGTTGTATCAAAAAGTTCTGTTGGAAACGGCCCGCTTCCAACCCGGGTACAATACGCCTTAACGATACCATAAACCTTCCCAATACGATTTGGGGCTACTCCTAGCCCTGAACAAACACCCGAGCATGTAGTGTTGCTTGAAGTCACAAAAGGATATGAACCAAAATCCACATCCAGCAAAGTACCTTGTGCTCCTTCCGCTAAAATGCGCTGATGGTCAACAAGGCTTTGGTCAATAAAATACTCGCTATCAATTAACTTTAGCGATTTCAGATTTTCAACAGCGGCAAACCAACTTTTCTCGTAATCGCTAAACGACAATCCTTCAATCAAAAAATCTTTCTCATCCCATTTATATGATTCCAGAATACGTAAGTGTTTTTCTTTTAGCAAATTATACTTATCAATAAATTTACGGTTAGTAATATTACCAAGGCGAATTCCATTCCTTCCAACCTTGTCGGTATAGGTGGGCCCAATGCCTTTCAATGTTGATCCGATTTTTAATTTTCCTTTAGCCCGCTCATAAACAGCATCCAGCAAGCGATGAGTAGGTAAGATTAAATGTGCCTTTTTTGAAACCAATAGATTTTGAAATGCATTAACCTTTTTCAACCTTAGGTTATCAATCTCTTTGTTCAAAATGTAAGGATCGATAATCACCCCGTTGCCAATAACATTAACAGTGTCGCTGTGAAATATTCCGGAGGGGATTAAATGAAGAATATGTTTATCTCCACCAATTTCAAGTGTATGCCCGGCATTAGCGCCGCCTTGAAACCGGGTAATAATATTATAATTAGGTGTTAAAACATCTACTATCTTACCTTTTCCTTCATCTCCCCATTGAAGGCCTAATAAAACATCAATTTTCATAATAAAATGCCTGCAATCAGGGCTAATTATCTTTTAACTTTCCGTAAAATGTTAAAGAATGATGTGATACTTCCACATTTAAGGTTTCTTCAACGTATTTTCTTATTTCCGTGATCCTGGAATCATAAAACTCCATAACCTCTCCGCTCGCAATATCAATGAAGTGATCATGCTTGCTAAATTTATACGCTCGCTCAAACTCTGCCGAATTGTGACCAAATTGATGCTTAGTAACAAGTTTGCAGTTCAATAAAAGTTCGATTGTGTTGTACAATGTAGCCCTGCTAACCCTGTACTTATTGTTCTTCATCCTGATATACAAAGTTTCAATATCAAAATGACCTACCGTAGCATATATTTCTTTTAAGATAGTGTATCGTTCAGGCGTTTTTCTATGACCATTTTTTTCAAGATAGTCGGTAAATATTTCCCTCACTGATTCCAGGGTTGCCTTTTCATTATCTATATCCTTCATGCTAAAATTTTTGTGTAAAGATAATGAAAAAAACTTATTGATATTTGGTTTAAATAAGAATAATTTGAATTTACAAAAAAAAAGAGGGTAACTACCTGTATATGTGCTACTTCGGTGTTACAATATTTTTTCATCCATCCGGTCAACACGAATCACCTTTTTAACAGGCTTTAGTTTCTTCAAATGGTTGATCAAATCATGCAGGCTTTTAGTATCATAAACGTAAAGCATAACAATCCCATTCGACATCCCATCATGGCTTTCAAGATGAAACGAGCGGATATTAAGATCCAACTTCTCTGTTATGGTCTTGGTAATATCATTAACAAGCCCCTTTTCGTCAATACTGGTTATCTTAATACCAGCAAGAAAAGCAATCGATTCTTTATTTTTCCATTTGGCCTTTACGATTCTATTTCCATATTTCGACATAAGTTGAATGGCAATTTCACAATTCGTTCGATGAATTTCGATTTGATTTTTTGAGATCATAAAACCAAACACATCATCACCAGGGATTGGATTGCAGCAATCAGATATAATATGTTTGATTTTGCTGATATCACTTTCAAGGATCAATGATTCAGGATTTTTGCTGATTTTCTCAGCAATTGTTTCATCAAGTGTTTTTGGCCCGCCCGGTTTTGATCTGGAAAATGGCCTGGTTAACAATCCCAAAATCCCCCATCGTTCAACCTCATGAAAACAAGCCTTTAATTCCTTCATTGTAAAAGAGCCGGTAGCTGCCAGATAATACAATTCATTAACACCCCGTATATTATAATACTTTTGAATGCGAATCAGATTCAACTTATGAAAATCAATCCCAATTTGATTAAATAACTCCATAAGCATTTCTTTCCCTTTACCGGCATATTTCCGTCTTTCAGTTTTTATAGCCTCTTTTATTCTTGATTTTGATTTTGCGGTAATAACAAAATTCAACCAATCTTCTTTCGGAATTTGCTTTTTCGAAGTTATTATCTCCACCTGGTCTCCGTTATTAAGCTTATAACTCAAAGCAACCAGCTTATGATTCACCTTAGCCCCAATACATTGATTACCTACTTCTGTATGAATATTGTAAGCAAAATCCAGGGCCGTTGACCCTACAGGTAAGGTTTTTATATCTCCTTTCGGGGTGAAAACAAATATCTCATCAGAAAAAAGGTGAAGTTTAAAATCATCAAGGAAGTCCAATGCATCCGACTCAGGTGCTTTAAGCATCTCGGTAAGCCTGTTCAGCCAATTGTCAAGAGCCGACTCGGCTGATGATTTATTCTTGTATTTCCAATGGGCGGCATAACCTCTTTCCGCAATCTCATCCATGCGCTTTGTCCTGATTTGTACTTCTACCCATTTGCCCTCATGACCCATCACTGTTGAATGGAGGGCTTCATATCCATTAGCTTTGGGAGTTGATATCCAATCGCGTAAACGATTTTGTTTGGGGCTGTAAAAATCAGTTACAATGGAATAAACCCTCCAGCAATCAACTTTTTCTGCTTCAAAATTCGAATCGATGGTGATACGGATAGCAAAAAGATCAAAAACCTCCTCAAAGGTGATCTCTTTCTGTTTCATTTTTTTCCAGATAGAATAGATCGATTTTAACCTTCCTTCAATTTCAAAACTAAAATGTTGTTCGTTCAAAGCTTTTTTAATAGGAGCATTAAATTTCACTATAAAACTTTTCCGTTTCTTCTCCGAATCCTTTATTTTATCAGAAATGGTCAGGTAGATTTCAGGTTCTGTATATTTTAACGCAAGATCTTCAAGTTCACTTTTTATAGCAAACAACCCCAGCCTGTGAGCAAGCGGAGAAAAAAGATAAATTGTTTCAGATGCAATTTTTAACTGCTTCTCTTTTGGCATAGCATCGAGTGTGCGCATATTATGCAACCTGTCTGCCAGCTTAATTAAAATAACCCTTACATCATCGGAAAGTGTCAAAAGCATTTTGCGGAAATTTTCTGCCTGAATCGAAGGAATTGTCGCATCAAAAATTTCCCCGATTTTTGTTAAACCGTCAATGATCTTGGTTACTTTATCGCCAAATAGTCGTTTGATCTCATCAAGAGAATAATCAGTATCCTCTACAACATCATGAAGCAAGGCACAAATGATGGAAGTTTCACCCAACCCTATCTCTGCTGCAGCAATCCGTGCTACCTCCAATGGATGATAAATGTAAGGTTCACCTGTTTTTCGGCGCATATCCTTATGGGCATCAACAGCAAAATTGAAAGCTTTCCGTATCGTCTTTGTATTTTTTACCCCATCGGCTGATTTCCAGGCTTTCAATAACCTCCTGTACCGCAGTAAAATCTCCTTTTTTTCCTGCTCTGTGTTAATCGTATACATAAATAATCAATAACTTAGTATCAGTAACCAACAACAAAATTAAAGCAATTTAAGGAATTATCAATCATTTGCTAATTCGTTTGTTCGTTTATTTTTTCAACGGAAGGAGTTCAAAATTAATATTTATTCAGGCTTTTTACATTTCAAAGTTCACAAAATACGATTAAATTTTTTACCTTTGAACATTACTATCGTGGTGTGTATACAATTATTGGATTCCTGGCGTTATTACTGTTACGATGAAAAGAATCTGGCTAATAGTCGTATTAATTATTTGTTACCTGGCTGTAACAGCAACACATCAGCGTGGCGGTGAAATCACCTTTAGGCACCTTGAGGGGCTTACGTATGAGGTGACTATTCTAACGTATACTTTTGCACCCAGCCCTGCTGACAGGCCCGAGCTGGAGATACTTTGGGGTGATGGAACTTCCACAATCCTTCCTCGTACAGAGAAGGTAGATCTCTCAAATGACATCAGGCGAAATGTTTATGTTGGGCACCATACATACAGCGGAGCCTCAACTTATACCATCTCTCTCGAAGACCCAAACAGAAATTATGGTATTCTGAATATTCCTAACTCGGTGAATATCCCTCTATATATCGAAACCGTACTGGTTATTAATCCCTTTCTGGGACCTAATAATTCACCTCTGCTTTTAAATCCCCCAATCGATAATGGATGTGTAGGGTTCCCTTACATTCATAATCCAGGTGCTTACGATGTGGATGGAGATAGTCTTTCTTACAGATTCGTTGTTTGCCGCGGTGCAAATGGCGATTATATTCCTGGTTATGTTTATCCAAATGTGGCTGATCCGAATAATCCACCAGGTGATCTTTCCCTTAATCCTTACACCGGTGATATTAGATGGGATAGCCCTACCATGCAGGGAGAATTCAATCTGGCCATGCTGATCGAAGAATGGAGAAATGGCGTCCTTATTAGTTCGATCATACGAGATATGCAAATACACATCGCCCCTTGTAATAATAACCCACCGGTCATATCTCCTTTGTCCGATACTTGTGTTGTTGCATGTTCAACAATATCTTTTGATGTAGTGGCCACTGACGAAGATGAAGATGATGTTGTGACACTTGTCGCAACAGGTGGCCCGCTGGTTATGGAAAACAATCCGGCTGATTTCCCACAACCTATTGATTCAGTCGGCCATGTAACTTCTACCTTTACCTGGAATACTGTCTGTTCGCATGTCCAAAAGCAACCTTACCAGGTTTATTTCAAAGCATTTGATGATGGATACCCAGTGCAGTTAATTGATATTAAAACCATTAGTATTTCAGTCAATGGCCCGGCACCTGAAAACCTAACCGCCTTGCCTATTGGGAATTCAATTTACCTTGAATGGAATAAAAGCACTTGTTCCAATGCAATTGGTTATAAAATTTATCGACGTTTCGGGCCTTCAGGTTTTGAGCCGGGATACTGCGAAACCGGGATCCCACCTAGTGCCGGGTTTAAACAAATAGCAGAAATAAACTCAATTAACGATACCAATTTATTTGATGATAACTCAGGAATGGGGTTAATAAACGGCTTGGACTACTGTTATCGGTTGATTGCATTCTATCCCGATCAGGCAGAAAGCTATGCTTCAAACGAAACGTGTGCCTCCTTAAAAAAAGATATTCCGATTATTACAAATGTTAGTATTGAGGCCACAGATTTTAATAATGGGGAAACATACGTTGCCTGGTCAAAACCAACAGAAATGGACACAATATTAGCTCCTGGCCCATATAAGTATCTCATTAACTATGCAGATAACTTCTGGGGGAACAACCTTATGCTTATTGATTCGCTGATGACCGGGTTGGATGATACTATTTATTACCATACTCCGGTTAACACGATGGAATTCCCATCAAGTTACCGAATCGACCTTTACAATGATGAGCCCGAAAATAGATTTCTGGTAGGGTCAACACAAATAGCATCATCCCTGTTTTTATCACTTGAGTCTTCCGATAATATGATGATACTTAATTTCGAGCCTTATGTACCATGGGTTAACGACACATTTGTAATCTATCGCGAAAATCCCGACACCCAGGAGTATGATTCAATTGGCTGGAGTACTACCCCGGTTTACAACGATTCTGCCCTGATCAATGGCCAAACCTATTGTTACATGGTAAAGGGGATCGGTAATTACTCATCGACCGGTATCATTGACCCAATCGTGAACTATTCACAGATCGCCTGCGGTAAACCACGCGATAATGTGCCTCCTTGCCCACCTGAACTTTTTATTAATACTGATTGCGATAGGGTAGCAAATATTTTAATATGGACCAATCCTAATAATTATTGTGCGGACGATGTGGAAAAATACTATATCTACTATACTTCTCTTCTGAATAGTGATATGTATATTCTCGATTCACTTTTAAGTGCCTCAGATACCAGTTACGTTCATGCTAATCTAGCTTCTATTGCCGGGTGCTACGCAGTAACAGCCCTTGATACAGCTGGTAACCAAAGCGATTTCAGTAATCTTGTTTGTGTTAGCATTGATAGTTGCTCTCTCTATTCCCTTCCCAACGTATTTACGCCCAACGGAGACGGATTTAATGATTATTTCGTTCCTTTCCCCTATACTTCTGTTGACAAAATAGATCTTATTATTTTTAACCGCTGGGGCAGCGTGGTGTACGAAACCAATGACCCTGAAATAAATTGGGATGGGAAAAATGTGCAAACCAACCGGGACTGCACTGAAGGTGTATACTTCTATGTATGCGAAGTGTATGAAATCACCCTGGAAGGTCCCAAAAAACGGACTATCCAGGGATCAATACATCTTTTAAGATAGAAAAGTCATGAGGCAAATGCTATAGCATTCTTTTAAAGCCTTTCTATCAGGTCAACTACCCTGCAAGAATACCCCCATTCGTTATCGTACCATGAAAGAATTTTGGCTGTTTTACCCAAAACCATGGTACTTTGTGCGTCAAAGATTGAAGAGTGCGGGTTGTGAATAATATCGACAGAGACGATAGGGTCTTCTGTATATTCAAGTATTCCTTTCATCGGGCCCTCAGCAGCTTCCTTCATGGCCTGATTGATCTCCTCTTTGGTAATTTCCACCTTTAAATTAACCACCAGATCTACGAGCGATCCCGTTGGCGTTGGCACCCTGACCGCCATCCCATCAAGTTTACCTTTCAGCTCAGGAATTATCTTACCAACAGCTTTGGCAGCACCTGTTGTTGTTGGAATTTGTGAAACAGCAGCCGAACGTGCTCTCCTCAAGTCAGCATGAGGGGCATCCAAAATGCTTTGATCATTGGTATAAGCATGGATTGTAGTCATTAATCCATTTTCTATACCAAATCTATCATTCAACACCTTGGCAACCGGGGCGAGGCAATTAGTAGTACAGGAAGCATTCGAAACGTATTGATCCGTATCACGAAGGTCATTATCATTTACACCCAAAACAACCATTCTGTCAATTTCATCTTTAGCAGGCACAGTCAAAACTACTTTCTTTGCGCCATTTTTCAAGTGGTCACCATATCCCCCTTTTGCGCCCTCTTTTGACCGGAAAATACCGGTTGCTTCAACCACCACATCAGGCGTTTCGGCCCAGGGGATATTAGCGGGATTCCTTTCTGCCGAAACAAAAACTTTTTTACCGTTAATTATCAAACTGTTATCATTATGATCAACCGTACCATTAAATTTCCCTTGTGTGGAGTCATATTTCAGAAGATGAGCAAGCACGTTTGTGTTTGTCAGGTCGTTGATTCCCACAATATCAATATTGTCACGTTCAAGGGCAATTTTTAGCACATTCCTGCCAATACGCCCAAATCCATTAATTGCAACTTTTATTTTAGTCATTGTTTCTTTGATTTTTATTTTTCACTATTAGTATTCAATCTAAATAAAGAGCTGCAAAAGTACATTTAAATTAAATATAAAGAACGAGTTAAAAAAAATAATTTTATTCGCTTATCATATGTTTGCCAGGTGTAACACCTGACATGTTAATCCTGACAACACGAAAGAAACCCTTTTCTTCGTATCTTTGCAAAGAGAACTATAATACAATGATTGATAAATTTATTTCACAAGCCCTGGCAGCTAACCTGGCTGAGACCAGGTATAAAAATATCGTGATCCCAAAGTCACATCAATTTTTTATTACCTTATCCGAATCTTACTATGGCATTAAAAAAAGAGCAAGTGAATGCCTGATCGAATATTCCCACCCTTATTCCAATCGTAGATTTGTAGTTGAACAACTTCGGGAGATCACGCTGGGTGACTTCTGGTTTTATATCAAACTAAAGGAAGCTGAGAAAGCCTATGACATCCTTCTGGATGTATTTAACAGCCTGCTGCAATCTGACATTAAGCAGGAACTCCAAATTCAGATCATACAAACGCTTCTGGAATTTATAGAGTTAGTAACTAACCAGGAACATATTCTGTTCGGAACAATTGCCAAGACCCTTAAAATATTCCAACAAAACCTTGCTTCCAAGGAATTAAGCTTCATAAAAAGTTCAAAATCCTTCATAAAACATCTCTCCTCAACTGTTTTAATCCCCGAATTTAATTCAAAGATTTTTCTCTTAACAAAGGAGATTCTTTACCGGAATATCCTGTTCTGGGAGAAAACAACAAAAATTGAGCAGTGGTATCAACAAAAAAACAGTGCCTTTACCCACGACTATAGTAATCAAATTGATACACTTGGCAGGAAGTATTACGAGACCCTCAGAAATAATACAAATTCTATAAAAAACTGGGAAAAGTTAGTAGAAACTGTCCCTTCTTATCACGGCATTGCAGATACTTATAGAGACTATACAAGCGAGTTTCATACATTTATTGAAAAATTCTATTTTTCTTTTTATCTCCTGCACTTGCCGGGCATGGCTCACCTTCAAAACAGGTTGATCTGGGATATTAACAAAATGTTGCGAAACGCCCTTGACGAAATCCCTTACGATGAAGTCAATGACTTTACCAATCTGATTTTAAACCTTTCGGAAGAGCTTCGAGGTGACCATATTTCGTCGGTCCTTGATTATCTCCTTACACTTGGTAAAAAAATTATTGATCTTGACACAACGGAAGAAACGCCGTTGGTTGCTCATTTTGAGAAGAAGCTGATAGATTTTGGCTTCGAGAGTCCGGGCCTCGTTTATGTGAACCAGGATTGGCAGCTTAATGTTAATGAAAACCACATCAAAAACATCAGGGTTTGGCTTGAGTTGATTGAATATCCCCATACGATACTTGAAAAGTTACTGGCAACATTAATCGTGTACCTAAAGACTGGTGGAATTTTTATCAGCGATACAGATCTCTTTCAGCGTGACATTACAAAAATTCTCAACAGCAATATTGCTCCCTATTTCAAACGTGTCAAACAATTAACCAGAATTTTCCCGGTTTTTTTTAATGAAATCGGAGCTGAAGGCAATATCCGTAATTATACAACTGCCATCGATGAATTGTCGGGCAGACAGGACCGGCTTGTTCACTTTCTCAGAAAACAGATCCATACCGAGAGTAACAACACCTTGATTGAGCTTACACGGAAAATATTTAATTTCTGGTACGACAGAAACCTTGACGCAATAAAACATTCCCTTCCACCTGATGTTTTTGAATCAATCGACCTGGCAAGTGAGTGGTATGATCCTCTCCATAAAATGCTTCACGATTTGTGCCGGATGGATGGGACCTCCCATTTTGCCCTGCTGGATATGGACGAACAGAAGTTTAACCGCCTGATTGATAACCTTCCGGATGAAAACACCAGGGATAAAGACCGGCTTAAATACATCAAAAAAATATATTCTCTTTTAAAAGAAAAATATTCATTCGATACGGTTGATATTATCTCCATACTGCATAAATATCCATTTCTTGATGTCAGAGAGGTTGGTGAATTTGACGAAGCCCTTCATAGCAATAACTTTGAGAAGTCGTTGAAAATGATCTACCGCTTTATGGAACTGTTGAAACAGATCATTTTTAATTCCGATCCAAGTGAAGGCTGGGAGAATATATATCATAAACGCCATATAGCTATTGGTATTCCTTCAATGTACGGTGTTTATCGCGAAGATAAATTCGAAGCACTTGGCCTGACATTCAGGCTGGAAAAGATAGCCACACGGCTAATGGAAAGAGTAGTGGATAGAATTAACCTCCAATACATTTCGGCCAAAACACTTAACAGAATTTTCAATATTCTGGAATATTTCAGGGAAGGATTGGAATTAGATGGTATTTACAACCAGGGATTTAATTCCAACCTCCAAATGTTGAAATACAGCCTGACCTCCCGAAGCTTCTCTTTAGATCAATACGTCAATATCTTCCAATTCATTGCTGAAGATGTTAAAAGAACCATTAACAAATATTTTTTAAAATCATACGAAGAACCGCTTAAAGAGGTTATTCCAAAATTATTCAAGCCTGAACATGAGCATGATGATAAAAGCATGTCTCAACTGCTTAACAAAAAATCGGAGAAGTTTTACAGAGAGATATTATCGTCAGCTTTCCTGATTCAACCGCTCGATAATCTTATTTCCCGCATTTTACATTCGTTGAGGAATATGGTTGACAACCTTCCGCCTGAATTGATCGATAGTGTGATGTTATATAACTCCGATCTGGTAATTAGCCCTCTTTATAAGGAAACCTTAACCATGGACAACCAGATATTTCTTGGATCTAAGGGATATTACTTAAAAAAACTATTTCTGGCCGGATTCCCTGTTCCCGAAGGCTTTGTTCTTACAACTGAGGTTTTCAGAACAAGGACTGCTATTTCTAATCATGCAAGGATCAATGAAGAGATGGACAGGATGATTTTCTATCAGGTTAAAGAATTGGAGAAGATATCCGGGAAAGAGTACGGTAACCCCAAAAATCCATTATTGCTATCGGTCAGATCCGGGACAGCTATATCCATGCCCGGGGCCATGAATACTTTTCTGAATGTTGGGATGAACTTTGAACTGGTTGAAGAGCTGAGTAAACAAGAAAACTTCGGTTGGACATCATGGGATTCATTTCGACGATTGCTGCAAATCTGGGGAATGGCGAATGGGATTGAAAGAGATGTATTTGACCAGGTTATCCAGCAGCATAAAACAAAGTATCATGTTGACCAGAAAGCCAGCTTTGAGCCTGTCCATATGAAGCAGATAGCTTTGGCCTATAAAAAGGTACTTGATGAAAACCATGTCTATTTCGAACAAGACCTGTTCAAGCAACTCAAGTCAGCAATTAATTACGTATTCGATTCCTGGTCTTCCCATAGAGCCATGGTATATCGCGATCACCTTCAAATTGCTGATGAGTGGGGAACCGCAGTAGTCATCCAACGAATGATCCTTGGCAATTTACATAAAAACTCAGGCACTGGCGTCATCTTTACACAAAATCCCAACGACCGTAAGCCGGGTGTTAATCTCTTCGGCGACTTCACCTTTTGTAGCCAGGGTGAAGATATTGTTAGTGGCCTGGTTCATACCCTGCCTGTTGCTGAAAAACAAAAAAAACTGACAAAGGTCCAAAATACATCTCTTGAGTTATCGATGCCTCAAATCTACAAAAGAGTCAGGGAGATAGCAGAAGATATGACTGAGAATTATGGATACAGTCCACAGGAAATTGAATTCACATTTGAATCGGAAAACCCAGAAGATGTTTTTATCCTCCAAACCAGGGATCTTTACTTAAAAAAACAAAACATTGTTAATATTTTCAATCCCTCTCCTGAAAAGATGCAATTGGTTGGCCGTGGTATAGGAATTGGCGGAGGAGCTTTGAACGGAAGGTTGGCTTTCGATATAGAAGATCTTGTACTTTTGAGGAAAAAACACTCAGATGAAAATCACATCCTTGTCCGGCCGGATACCGTTCCGGATGATATAGGAATGATTTTTGAATGTACCGGATTGCTTACAGCCAAAGGAGGAGCTACTTCCCACGCAGCTGTTACTGCCGTCAGCCTCGGCATAGTATGCATCGTAAATTGTATTGATTTACTGGTTAATGAAAAGAAAAAGGTTTGTACTATTAATGGCATCCAATTTAAGTCGGGTGATCTAATAGCCATCGACGGGCATCTCGGAAATATTTATAAAGGCAACTATCCCATTGAACAGTCTGAGCTATTATCAGGTATTTAATAACTTAACAGTTAAATATTAAATGCTATTTTTGCACCTATGAAAAACATCCGGAACTTTTGTATCATTGCACATATTGACCATGGAAAAAGCACCCTGGCTGACCGTATGCTTGAGTTCACAGACACTTTGTCTGGCAGAGATCTACAGAATCAGGTTCTGGATAATATGGAGCTGGAAAGAGAGCGGGGAATTACCATCAAAAGCCATGCAATTCAAATGGAATATACCCATAAGGGACAAAAATATATCCTTAACCTGATTGACACACCCGGGCATGTTGATTTCACCTATGAGGTGTCCCGTTCGATTGCAGCCTGTGAGGGAGCACTTCTGGTTGTTGATGCCACTCAGGGTATCCAGGCCCAGACTATTTCCAACCTTTACCTTGCTCTTGAACATGATCTGGAGGTGATACCCGTACTTAACAAAATGGACCTGGATAACGCGATGCCTGAAGACGTTAAGGATCAAATTGTTGATCTGATTGGCTGTAACAGGGATGATATTATTGAAGTCAGTGCTAAAACAGGTTATGGAGTTGATAATGTAATTGAGGCACTGATCAATAAAATTCCTGCTCCAACAGGTGATCCTGAAGCACCTTTACAAGCATTAATTTTTGACTCAATATTTAACTCTTACCGGGGTATCATTAGTTACCTCAGGATAATGAACGGGGAAATACGCAAAGGCGACCATGTTAAATTCGTTGCAACAGGTAAAGAGTATACTGCAGAAGAAGTTGGAATTTTAAAATTAAAACAGGAAGCCAGAAGTGTATTACAAGCCGGTGATGTAGGATATATAATCTCCGGGGTGAAATCGTCAAAAGAAGTGAGGGTAGGAGATACAATTACACAGGTTGATCGTCCCTGCGCAAACCCTATTGAAGGATTCACAAATATTAAGCCAATGGTTTTCGCAGGCATGTATCCGGTTGACGCTGACGACTACGAAGAACTTCGGTCATCAATTGAAAAACTTCAACTTAATGATGCATCCCTTTTTTACGAACCTGAATCTTCTGTTGCGCTTGGATTCGGTTTCAGGTGTGGATTTCTTGGGCTGCTTCACATGGAAATCATTCAGGAACGGTTAGACAGGGAGTTTAATATGGATGTGATCACTACTGTTCCAAATGTATCTTATAACGCATACACTATTAAAGGTGAGATGATTGAGGTTCATAACCCCTCGGGTCTCCCTGAACAGAAGTATCTCCACCATATAGAAGAACCTTATATTATTGCTCAAGTCATATCCAAAACCGAATACATTGGCTCAATTATGAAACTGTGCATCGATAAAAGAGGAACACTAAAAAATCAGGTATACCTGACTACTGACAGGGTGGAAGTTACTTTCGAACTGCCGCTTGGAGAAATTGTATTCGATTTTTACGATAAATTAAAAAGCATTTCCAGAGGTTATGCCTCTTTCGACTATCACCCATCAGAATATAAACCTGCCAACCTTAGCCGGCTTGATATTTTACTGAATGGGGAAAAAGTTGATGCATTATCAACGCTTATTCATCGTGACAATGCTTATGATTTCGGACGAAAAATGTGTGTTAAGCTCAAGGAATTAATTCCCCGCCAGCAGTTTGATGTTGCTATACAAGCAGCTATCGGAACGAAAATAATTGCCCGGGAAACAGTTAGAGCATTGCGGAAAGATGTTACAGCTAAATGCTATGGCGGCGATATTACCAGAAAACGGAAATTGTTGGAAAAACAAAAAAAGGGGAAGAAACGAATGCGTCAGGTTGGAAATGTAGAAATTCCTCAACAAGCATTTCTCGCAGTCCTTAAAATGGATTAATTTAAAAAATATTTTTTCACCTGTAACATTTTCTTATCATTAATCGTCATTATATTGATGTGACAGGATATTTACTTTTACTGGATGACTACCGCGCAATTTAATAGCTGTGTGGATGAATTCGCCGACAGGTTGTTTCGTTTTATCCTAAAAAATATTAGGGACGAAGAAAAAGCCAAAGATATCGTTCAGGATTCATTCACAAAAATGTGGGAAAAAGTATCGGATATTGCTGCTGAAAAAGCACGTTCCTATCTTTTTACAACTGCCTATCATACTATGATTGATTATATCAGGCAAGATAATAAATTTACTGAAGATTCCCTGGCACTTGAAACACTTGTTACGAATGATAATCACTTTAATGATTTGAAAGAAATTTTGGAAGAAGCCCTGACAAAGCTACCGGAGATACAACGTTCCGTTATCTTGTTGAGAGATTATGAAGGATACTCCTATAAAGAAATTGGTGTTATTACAGGTTTAAATGAAGCGCAGGTTAAAGTATATATCTATAGAGGGAGGAGCTTGTTGAAAAATTATATTGTTAAAGTTGAAAATGTTATTTGAAGAAATAAAATATATAGGAAGCTTCAAAAAGCAGTAACAGGAGGCATATAGGCCAGAAAAAAATGGTATATTATGATAGCATTATCCAGAAACAATTATGAAATTTTCTTCCTTGATTATTTGGAAGGCACCCTGAAACCCGACCAGGTTGCAGATCTTATTTTGTTTATGGAGCAAAATCCTGATTTGAAAGAAGAGTTTAATCATCTCGAGCTAGTTTATCTGACACCAGACAATAATATTCAATTTGAAAATAAACAACGTTTAAAAAAAAATATTATCGTTTCTGTTGGAGTAATTAATCACACAAACTACCATGATTATTTTATAGCTGACCTTGAAGGCGACCTCCCAAAAACTGATACATTGATCCTGCATAAATTCCTTGCAGCAAACCCATTCTTAAAGCCTGACTTTGAAACTTACAAAAAAACGGTTTTTATTCCTGACGACACGATTGTTTACAGATCCAAAAAACATCTCAAAAAAAACATCATCCACTGGAACAGAATACTATATTATTCTACCGGAATTGCTGCTGCAATTGTAATTCTTTTATGGCTGTTTGCACCATCTGCTTTTATCATGCAGAAAAATCAGGTGTTGACAGAATCAACTGAGCCAGGTACAAAAATAACAGAAACACCTTCAGCAGTTAAACCCAAGCCGCAAATTGAAATTGTTGAATCACAGGAAGGCGGGATACAATCAACAGATGTTACTAATGATGAAAGTTTCCCAGAAGAGATCAGTAACACTAAAACTGAACAAGTTTTTATACACCCTGATCAATCCCACGTTGAATTGATTGCAGGAGAAATGGTTGTCATAAACAGATTGCCCGGATTGCACAAAAAAAATAAATTTAAACTCGTTCCGGATAATGAAATTGAAAATGGTGGTATTATTCTCAGGGAAGGGAAATACCATTCTGATATTCAGGCAAATACAGCCAATGCCGGAGAACAAATGGCAGACGATTACATACAGGCTAAGCAAAATAATTTCAAATCGTTAGTAGGTTTTGCTTACGCGAAAATTAAAAATATCTTTAAAAAAGAAAATGAGGATACTCCTAATGAAGCTCAATTTTCGTTATGGTCACTTGCCGATCTGGGTATGTATGGGATAAGCCAGGCCACCAACGGAAAATTAAAACTCAACAGAGTTGAAGATGAAAATGGACATTTAATTGCTTATGCATTAGTGTCTGATAATCTTGAAATATCAAAAATCATTTCACTTAAATCAGGTAAAAAAAACAAAGAACTTGATTAACATTTTGTAAATTATTTTTAATCCTGTAACAATTGCCTTATGGTAAACGTCCTACTACCAAAACTAAATTTTCACAAAAAAACAACATGATGAAACGAATATCTTACTTTTTTCTTGCTATTGTCCTTATCGCAACAACTACCGTTACTGGACACGCTCAAAGGTTGAAAGGCAATAAACACGTTACCAAACAAGAACGTACCATTGAAGAATTCACCGAATTAACAGTTAGCGGAGCATTAAATGTAATCCTTACCCAGGGAGAACCCCAATTAATCATCATTGAATCAGACGAAAACTTATTAGATCAGATTTTCACTGATGTAAAGAAGGGTGTACTTAAACTTACTATGGGCAACATAATAGACTTCACCGAACTTAACATATATATCACTGTCAGAAACCTTGATAACATAGAAACCAGTGGAGCTACATCAATTAAATCAACCAATCAATTCAAAGCTTCCTCATTAAGGATTCAAGCTAGTGGTGCTTCTGAGATAAAGATGAATATAATGGTGGATGAACTGGAAACGGATATTTCGGGTGCCTCTGAAGTAACATTAAAGGGAAATGCCAATGAACATTCTGGAGAAATAAGTGGTGCTTCTGAGTTGAATGCCTACGACCTCGTCACTCAAAACACAACAATTGATGTCAGTGGTGCCGCATCGGCAATGGTAAATGCCGAGAATTCTCTTAATGCTAATACAAGCGGAGCCGGTGAAGTCAAATATAAAAATGACCCTGCAACGCTTAACATGTATAACAATGACCAAATAAAAATGAATAATTCTTCAGGAACAATCACTATTCATACTGACGACTGGGACGAAACTACAAAGATAGTAGTAGGGGGTGTTTCGGTTGAAGTAACGGATGATGACTCTGTGAAGATTGTTATTGGAAATAATGAATTATTAGTTGATAACAACGGAAATGTTAAATTTAATAAATGCCGGAAGCAAAAATTCAACGGCCACTGGGGTGGATTTCACCTGGGTGTGAATGGATACTTAGATAAGGACTGGTCAACAACAATCCCAAATGAAGAAACATTTGGTTATCTTGATTTAAAATACGAGAAATCGATCGATGTACAGCTGAATTTTTTTGAACAAAACATAAACCTGATCAATAATAAATTTGGGTTGATAACCGGCCTTGGCCTTACTTGGAATAGTTACAACTACAGAAGAAATGATACATATCTTGTATCAGACTCTTCTGTAATATTTGGTTATTATGGAAAAGAAGGTGTTGAAGACAATCCGGCTTATCCCGCACATCATAAGAGGAACTATGATAAAAGTAAAATGAAAGTGACCTACCTGATGGTTCCGGTTCTCTTCGAATACCAGACCAACCGGTTTCAGAGAACCAATAGTTTTCATATTACAGGAGGTATGGTTTTGGGTTGGCGAATGTGGACCAAAACAAAGGTTTTGTATAAAACATCAGGGACTGTGAAAGACAAACAATGGAGCGATTTCCATTTACAACCTTTTCGCTTTAACGCATATGCAGGCATTGGGTGGGGGGTTATCAATCTATACGGGACCTATTCAATAAATACCCTGTTCAGGGATAACAGAGGGCCTGAATTATATCCTTTTTCTATTGGACTCACTATTGTCGGGTGGTAGCTTCGTTATAAAAATCATTGTTCCCAATTATTTTTATTAATTTCGCTGGCTTAAACATTAAAACAAAAGCCATGTCGGGACATAGTAAATGGTCAACCATCAAACGGAAAAAAGGTGCTGCTGATGCTAAAAGATCAAAGATATTTTCTAAGATCATTAAAGAAATTACAGTTGCTGTAAAGGAAAGCGGACCTGAACCTGATGGAAACCCCCGGTTACGAACTGCTATAGCCAATGCAAAAGGTGCCAGTATGCCAAAAGATACTGTTCAACGGGCGATTAACAAAGGGTCAGATAAGGATTCTGTCAATTTTATCGAATCCACCTACGAAGGTTATGCTCCCCATGGCATTGCCGTCTTCATTGAAACAACTACCGACAATCTGCAAAGGACAGTAAGTAATATCAGGGCCCTATTCAATAAATACAACGGCAGTCTTGGAACTAAGGGTTCATTGAGTTTCCTTTTCGACAGAAAGGGCATTTTTATTTTACCTAAAGGAGATATTGACCAGGATGAATTTGAAATGGAGATTATTGATGGTGGTGCAGAAGACATTTCACTGGAGGATGAATATTTTACTGTTACAACAGCGATGGAAGATTTCGGGATCATGATGAAAAAGTTAGAAGAGATAAATGTGCAACCTGAAAGTGCCGAGCTCCAAAGAATTCCCAAAGAGTATATTACTTTAGATAAAGGATCGGCCATGAAGGTATTGAAGTTGATTGATTTGTTTGAAGAAGATGAAGATATTCAAAATGTTTTTCACAACCTTGAAATCACCGACGAGTTAATGGCTGAACTGTAACTCTTCCCTATACATAATATCCGAATTCATTACGAAAATCATCCCAGGTTAGAACAAATATAAATAATAGGGTGCAAAAAAATAAATGGCATTTAGTAATGATTATTTTACAAAAATTGTATCTTTGCATTTTTTCTTAAGAGGCTCACATAACCCGTTAAGAATCATTGATTTCGGTAATATCGTGATTCGGAATACAAATACCGGAACACTGTAAAATCGATTTTTTTTTAAATACCCTGTTAACCTGATTAATTCATAAATAATTTCTAATGATAAAAAGAATACTGGTTTTTTTAATGGTTATTATTCCTTTTCTTTCATTTTCTCAGGGAGATGGGTCTTTTGGTATCAAATGGGCAGGATTTGTTAAAAGCGAATTAATTTATGACACACGCCAGCCAGTGTCAGCACGGCAAGGTCAATTCTATCTATATCCAAAAAATATATTACCTGATGCAGATGGAAATGACATCAATGCCAAGTCTACTTTGCAAATGTTTTCTATCCAATCCAGGTTAAAATTAATGATCACAGCACCAGATGTATTAGGAGCAAAAACATCAGGCCTCATTGAAGGAGCCTTTTTTGGAAATATTGAACCAAACATCAATAGCTTTAGATTAAGGCATGCATTTGTGAAGCTTTCCTGGCCCAACACCGAATTGTTGGTTGGCCAGTACTGGCATCCTATGTTCATTACAAAGTGCTTTCCAGGAACGGTTTCATTTAACACAGGAGCGCCATTTCAACCTTTCTCCCGTAATCCACAAATCAGGATTTCTCAGGATTTAGGGAAATTTAAGATTATTTTTGCTGTTATGTCCCAAATTGATTTTGTTAGTTCAGGCCCTGATGGCCCCAGCGCAAAGTATTTAAGAAATACTGTCCTGCCAGAATCAAACCTTCGTTTTGAATATTTGTCCCAGTTTAAAGAAGGGCATGAGTTTTACATGGGTGTTGGAGGAAATTATCTATCATTAACTCCACGTTTGCAAACGGAAACAAACTATAAAACTGATCAAACCATTGGCGGCTTTTCAGGAATGGCATATTTAAAAGTAAAAACCCCAAAGGCTTCTTTCAAGTTTGAAGGGGTTTACGGTCAAAACCTTTACAATTTGCTCATGCTTGGTGGTTATGCTGTTCACGGTATCACTGATTGGGAAAAATACTTTAGAGAATATACACCTGTCAAAACCTTATCCTTGTGGACCAATATCCACAGTAACGGAAAACTCTGGCAAGTAGGCCTGTTTGCCGGGTATACTAAAAATCTCGGGTCGGAAGAGACCATTAGGGCATTTAATATGCTTGGTGATAATATAACTTCAGTGGATAATCTTGTTTATTTAAGAGGTAGTGATATTGAATATGTTTACAGGGTATCTCCCCGGTTAATTTACAACACGGGCAGGGTGAGATTTGCAGGTGAAATAGAATATACCGTTGCGGCTTATGGCCAGCCAGATGCCTATGGTGTAGTACAAAACAGCGAACAAGTAGGGAATCTGAGATTTCTTTTAGCAACATATATTTTCTTCTAAAAACAATAAATGCACAATATAAATTATTAATCCTGTTTGCCGAAAGGCAGACATCAAAAAAATAAAGAGTTATGACGAAAAAAATCAGTAGTTATATGGACTACTTACAGACGTATGAAAAAAGCGTCGCAGATCCTGAAGGGTTTTGGGCTGAACAAGCTGAAACGTTTTTCTGGCGGAAAAAGTGGGATAAAGTTCTCGATTGGAATTTTGAAGGACCTGATGTAAATTGGTTTGTTAATGGTAAATTGAACATCACCGAAAATATTTTCGAACGTAATCTATTCCAACGGAAAGACCAGGTTGCTATTTTATGGGAGCCAAACGACCCGAACGAAGAGCATGTTGAACTGACCTATGGCCAGCTTTTTGAAAAAGTATCGCAGTTTGCCAATGCCATGTTAAAGTTGGGCGTAAAAAAAGGCGACAGAGTGGCTATTTATCTTCCGATGGTTCCTGAATTGGCAATAGCTATGTTGGCCTGTGCACGTATCGGAGTCATTCATTCTATTGTTTTTGCCGGATTCTCAGCGAATGCTCTTGCAGACCGGATCATAGATGCCGAGTCAAACCTGGTGATCACTTCTGATGGGGGATACAGAGGTACAAAAACCATCCCTCTTAAAGCAATCGTAGATGAAGCACTTGAAACCTGTCCAACGATTAAAAATGCAATCGTTTTGAAACGTACTGGTGAAGATGTAAACATGGTGGAAGGCAGAGATATCTGGTGGGATGATGCAATTGCCGGTGTTGGAACAGAAAACACTGCTGAAGTCATGGATGCTGAAGACACTTTATTTATTCTGTATACTTCCGGTTCAACCGGTAAACCAAAAGGAGTCCTCCACACTACTGCGGGATACATGGTTTTTGCAGAATACACCTTTAAGAATGTTTTCCAATACGGCGATGGTGATATGTGGTGGTGTACTGCCGATATTGGTTGGGTTACAGGTCACACTTATATCGTTTATGGACCACTTTTGGCTGGTGCTACTTCTATTATGTTCGAAGGTGTTCCAACCTGGCCGGATGCCGGGCGTTTCTGGGATGTAGTAGATAAATACAAAGTAACTCAGTTCTATACAGCACCTACAGCCATCAGAGCATTGATGGCACAAGGTAATGAGTACGTCATCGATAAAGACCTCAGCTCATTAAAAGTGTTGGGTACAGTTGGCGAACCAATCAATGAAGAAGCCTGGCGCTGGTATCACGACATGGTAGGAAAAGGAAAATGCCCGATTGTAGATACCTGGTGGCAAACTGAAACCGGTGGTATTATGATTACCCCATTAGCCGGTTTAACACCAACCAAGCCTTCATTCGCAACCTTACCCTTTCCGGGAATACAACCAATACTGGTTGACCAGGAAGGTAATGAACTCAAAGGCAATAGTGTAGAAGGCAATCTTTGCATCAAGTTCCCATGGCCAGGTATGTTACGTACAACTTATGGTGACCATGAAAGGTGTCGTCAGACCTATTATTCTACTTATAAAGGATTATATTTCACAGGTGATGGTGCCAAGAGGGATGAAGAAGGTTATTATCGTATCATTGGGCGTGTTGATGATGTTATTAATGTATCAGGTCACCGTATCGGAACTGCAGAAGTTGAAGATGCCATAAACCAGCATCCAAAAGTCAATGAATCAGCTGTGGTCGGATATCCCCATGAAATTAAAGGTGCCGGGATCTATGCTTATGTAATTTGTGATGAACTGTCTGATGAAGAGGCAAATAACATTGAAAAAGAAATCCGGGCTACTGTAACTAAAATGATTGGGCCGATTGCCAAACCTGACATGATTCAAATCGTGAGCGGATTACCAAAAACCCGTTCAGGTAAGATCATGCGGAGAATTCTTCGAAAAATTGGCGAAGGCGATGCAACGAACCTCGGTGATACTTCAACCCTACTCGATCCGGGTGTAGTTGAAGAGATCATTTCAGGTGCAAAAGTAGAAGTGAAACGCTAATGCTTTTACTGAAATAAACCAGATTAAGACATTTCGAATTTTTGCGATCCGGAATGTCTTTTTTTACATAATCACTTTTTGAAGACATATCATTAATTTATAATATCATCAATTATGGAAAATAAAAAAGTAATGAACAGAGGCTTTGTTGTTCTGGGAGCAATATTGATTCAACTGGCACTTGGTGCAATTTATGCCTGGTCGGTATTTACACCGGGACTCAATGCTACAACTAATAATGATGTAGCTGTTGTTTACATTTATGGTGACACTACGCATGCTGCTGCACCCTTGTTGGGCCTGTCCAATGGTGAAATTCAACAAATGAATGCTGAATTAAAACCTCACCGTGACCAACTTTCTAATATTGCGAAAGAACTTAAAGGTCTCGAACAAGGTCCCGCCAAACAAAAACTTGAGGATGAAAAAAAATTAATTATCACCAAAACAGATGAGATAATATCCAAGTATGTAGATCAAACTAAAATTGATGGACTCAAATATGGATTCAGTAAAACAAGAACCCAGGTTGTATTTGCAATCGGTCTTGCATTTTTCGCTATTGTAATGGTTTTTGCAGGAAGAAAACTATCCAAATGGGGACCACAAAAATTAGCCTGGCTAGGTGGTATTGTTCTAGGCTTGGGATATATCCTCGCTGGTTTGTTTGGAGGAAATAGCTTCATTGCACATGCAATTTTTATTGGTGTTATCGGTGGCGCGGGTATTGGCCTTGCTTATGTCGTTCCTATTGCAGTTGGAATGAGATGGTTCCCTGACAAAAAAGGGATGATTACTGGTCTTGCTGTCGCCGGTTTTGGCTTCGGTGCGATGCTTTGGGTAAAACTGGCTGGAGCATGGGGACACCTGATTGCCGACATGGGATTATCAACAACCTTTTTGATCTATGGGATAGCTTTTGCTGCAATGGTAATTATAGGTGGTATATGGATGAAATTTCCTCCTGAAGGTTGGAATCCAAAGGGCTATACTCCACCAAAACCCTCTGCAGCAGGTGCTGCTAAAGGAGTTCTTGATTTTTCTGTAAGCCAGATGTTAAGGACACCACAGTTTTATATGATATTTCTAACCTTTGTATTTAGTGCAGGTGCAGGATTAATGTCGATCGGATTGATGAAGCTCTATCCTATAGAAGCCCTTGTGAAAAATGGTATGGACCCGGTACAGGCAAGTGCAGTGGCCGGAACAGCTATGGCGGTATTTTTTAGCCTGGCAAATGGATTAGGCAGAATCATTTGGGGTATGTTGAGCGATAAACTGGGAAGAAAAACTTCTATTATTATTATGACCGCAATACAAGGTATTATCGTGCTTCTTTTCACTTCTATGGCCGGAAATGAGTACCTGCTATATCTTGGAGCTACACTGATTGGATTCAATTTTGGCGGTAATTTTGCATTATTCCCGACAATAACAGCCGATACTTTTGGGGCAAGGAATGTTGGCCAAAATTATCCTTTTATATTTTTAGCTTACGGTGTTGGTGGCATTATTGGACCTATTTTGGGTGGAAAGCTTGGTGATATGGGTGATTTTTCCCTGGCTTTTACTATTTCAGGAGTTCTTGTTCTGATTGGTACCATACTCACTATTATGGTAAAGCAAGCAAAACCCACGACTTAAGTCGTGGGTTTTTAATACCTTTGCATCCGTCAACAAGGAGTTATTAATAAAATAAAACCCGCGTATGACGGTCCATTCGGGAGATACAATATCAGCTACTTTTTTCAGTACTGCAGCCCATGAATCAGTACACATGAGGCCTATTTTATCAGACCAGTATGCTGATTGGGCCCTTCCTGTATTCCTTGTTTCTTTTATCATCCTGGCCTGGGTACAGTTTTTTTATCAAAAAAAGTTTCATCAGTTCATTAAAGGATTATTCTCTATTAGGATGGTAAACCAATTGATCAGGGAAGGTAATCTAATGAATAAATGGATGGCAATAGGTCTTGGGTTTATTTTTCTATCCTCTTTGACTCTCTTCCTGTTCCAGGTTATCAAAAATTTATTCGTACTCTCCGATTTTTTCTTAAACACCCAATTCACTTTGCTGATTATCGCCTTATTGATTACCGGGCTGATCTTAATCAAATTATTAATTATCTGGACTACCGGGCAATTATTTAACACAAGCAACGCTTCATCAAAATACATCATTAATGCATTTGTATTTAACCTCAACCTCGGGGTGTTCCTCCTGCCAATAATTATAATAATGGCCTATAGTCCGATAAATGAAATCATCTATCTGGGCATAGGTTTTCTCGCTTTAATTTTTGTATATAAACTTTTCAGGGGGGTATTAATCGGAATTACTTATACAAATTTTTCTCAGATATATATAATTTTGTATCTTTGCACCGTCGAAATTTTACCAACATTGATTTTTACAAAAATAGCTATGAAATACCTAATTGATTCATAGCTATATGATTCTATGAGATGTTTGTTTAATTAAAAGGTTGAAAAGTTGAAAGTTAAAAACATATTAGTATCCCAGCCCAAGCCTTCTGATTTTGAAAAATCGCCTTACTGGCAGCTATCCAGAAAGCATAATATTGATATAGACTTTAACAAATTCATTACAGTTGAAGGATTATCAGCCAAGGAATTCAGAAAAAGCCGTATTCAGATTCTTGATCATTCCGCTATTATTTTTACGAGCAGGAGCGCTATTGATCATTTTTTCAAACTTGCCAAGGATCTCCGGAATGAGATACCCGATACCATGAAATATTTCTGTATGTCTGAAGCTACTGCATTTTATTTGCAAAAGTATATTCAATACCGAAAAAGAAAAATTTTTTACGGAAAACACAGCTTTAAAGATTTATTGGAAATTATTAAGAAGCATAAAGACGAAAAATACTTATTACCCTGTTCGGATATCCATAAACAAAATATCTCCCGCCAATTGGAAAGTTATAATATTAATTTCACAAAGGCCATCATTTACAAAACTCTTGCCAGCGACCTTTCTAGTCTAAATATCAAGGATTATGATATGCTGGTTTTCTTTAGCCCATCAGGAATTAAATCATTAATGAAAAATTTTCCGGGCTATGAACAGGGAGAAACAATAATAGGAGCGTTTGGCCCTACAACTACAAAAGCGGTAAAAGATGCAGGTCTCGAATTAAACATCAATGCTCCAACTAAAACTGCCCCTTCAATGACAATGGCTATCGAACAGTATTTAATTAAAAATCAAAAGAAAAAATAAGTAGGGCAGCCTTTATTGCGCAAGATCTATCTTCATGCACACCTTCAAAAAGGAAGAACGATTATCTAATAAAAAAAAAATCAGATCATTATTTTCTGAAGGTTACTCGTTTATTATTTATCCAATAAAAATAACATGGAAAGAGATGAAACTGGATTGCAACTATCCGGTTCAGGTCTTGATCAATGTATCACAACATAACTTCCGTAAAGCAGTTGATAGAAATCTCCTCAAAAGGAGAATGCGGGAGACATACAGGAAAAACAAGCATCAGCTTTATGAACCCCTCACATTGAACAAAAAACAATATGCTCTTTCTCTTGTTTATATTGGGAAAAACATTGCTAATTACCAGGATATAGAAACTATAATAATCACCATTATTCAACGTTTAATAAAAGAGTATGAAAAAAATATTGGGTAAGTTTTTCATTATTCTTATCCGTATTTACCAGGGTGCGATCTCCCCATATCTTGCTCCATCATGCCGTTATACCCCTTCTTGTTCAGTATATGGCATTGATGCAATCAAAAAATATGGGCCATTCAAGGGAGGGTGGCTGGCATTGAAACGCTTCCTGTCATGCAACCCGTGGGGAGGTAGTGGTTACGACCCTGTACCATAGCTCATAAATTTAAATTAATGTATAATGATAAAATCAAAAATCACAAAAAAAAACCATATGATACGACGAATTATAATTAGCCTTAGTCTCTTTACTTTTTTATGCTTTCCTTTTTATCTGAAAAGCCAAAACAATGAGTTTGAAGTAATTAAAAACCTGGACATCTTCACTTCTTTATTTAAAGAACTAGATATCAATTACGTGGATCAAATAAATCCCGGAGAACTCATGCAAACAGGGGTTGACGCCATGCTCGAATCGCTCGACCCCTATACCACTTACATACCCGAATCGGAGATTGAAGATTATCAATTTATCACTACAGGCCAATACGGTGGTATTGGATCATTGATCCATCTCAGCAATGATTACGTAGTCATCTCTGAACCATACAAAGATTTCCCTGCTGATAAGGCAGGAATTAAAGCAGGTGACAAAATTCTGGAGGTAAATGGTAAACCAGCCAAAGGGAAATCAACAAGTGATGTTAGTAAAATACTTAAAGGACAGCCGGGAACGTCTCTAACTATCTTGATTGAAAGAAGCGGGGTTCCGGATCCCATCGAAAAACATGTGATTCGTGAACAGATTAAAATCCCAAACATTCCCTACTATGGAATGCTTGAAAATAATTTAGGGTACATTAAATTAACGGGTTTTACACAGCATGCTGGTAGAGATGTTAAACAGGCTTTATTCGACCTTAAAGAAAACAATAATCTGGCAGGCATAATACTCGACCTCCGCGGCAATGGCGGAGGGCTGCTTCAGGAAGCTGTTAATGTTGTTAACATTTTTATCGAAAAAGGAGAATATGTGGTAAGTACAAAAGGAAAACTTAAAGAAAGAACAAGAAATTATAACACCATGAATGCACCCATAGACCCTGAAATTCCACTAGTTATCCTGGTCGATAATAACAGTGCATCTGCCTCTGAAATAGTAGCCGGAGCTATCCAGGACATCGATAGAGGATTGATTATTGGTCAGCGTACATTTGGCAAAGGTCTGGTTCAAAATGTTATCCCGTTAACTTATAATACCAGAACGAAAGTCACCGTTGCGAAATACTACATCCCCAGTGGTCGTTGCATTCAAGCTATTGACTATTCACACAAAGACGAAGATGGTCACTTTACAAAAATTCCGGATTCACTTATTTCAGAGTTCCAAACAAAAAATGGCAGGCTGGTTTATGATGGAGGCGGAATTGAGCCTGACATTTATATTGACCCCATCAGATTCAGTAATATAGCATATAGTGTTTTTAGTAAACGCCTTGTTTTTGATTTTGCAACAGGTTTCTACTGGTCGAATGACTCTATTGCACCTCCCGGTGATTTCAAGGTTAATGAAAAAACCTACAATGATTTTCTTGAATTTATTTCAGATAAAGATTATACCTATACTTCCAGGGCAGAACAAAAACTACTGGAATTTAAAAAAATCGCTGAACGGGAAAAATGCTTTGAAGAAATCGAAAATGACTATGACATGCTCATAGCCAAAATAGAAGATAATAAAAAAAATGACCTGCTAAAATTCAAAGATGAAATTGAAGAAATGCTCAAACTTGAAATTGTTACCAGGTATTATTATATGGAAGGACGTATCGAGGCTTTACTGGTAGATGATCCTGATATAAATAAAGCCATCGAGATATTAGCTAATCCGCTAACTTATAATGGCATCCTTGATGGCTCACTGGTCTTTAATAAGAAGGAAAAACAAGAATCAAATAACTGATTAATAAGCTCCCGGTATTCATTATATCAGCATATTCGACTATATGAATGAGATTTTATAAAACCACGTTAGTTAGAATCATTTATTTTTTCGGTCTGGCCCTAATGATCAGTGCCCTGCCACTGTCAAAATATTTCATGAGTATTGCACAGTTCATACTAGCTGTCGCATTCCTCTGGGAGGGAATAAATGAAAAAAAAATAGCCCGTTATGCTGCGCTTCACAAACGATCAATCTTAATTTCAGGTGTCGTTCCATTGCTTTTCATTGAATCCTTAAAAAATCTAATCAGAAAATTCAGGATCTTTTTCAATAATAAGCCTGCGCTTGCATTTAGTTCAATACTTTTAATGCATATAATTGGCCTGACCTACACCGTTGATTTCAACTATGCCATAAGTGATTTGCGGACCAAACTGCCACTGTTTCTACTTCCTCTCTTTATTTCCACTTCTGAAAAAATCAGTGAAAAAGCTTTTCGAAATCTTTTGCTATTATACATCGCAGCAGTAGTTGGGGGAACTTTTGGCAATACCTATATATGGCTATCCAGGGATATTGCCGACATCAGGGAAATATCAGTGTATATTTCACACATTCGATTCAGTATTAATATTTGCCTGGCTATATTTATTATTTGGTATTTCATCCTAAAAAAAGATTTTCTTGAAACAAAAATTCGATTTATTCTAATTCCAGCAGGGATCTGGTTAATTATTTTTTTATTCATCTTAAATTCCCTTTCCGGAATTTTCGTTTTACTGGCTTCTTTTTTGATAATACTTATTTATTTGGCTTTCCGGCAAAAAAACAGGATTATCAGGTATTCCATTTTGTTCTCTTTCTTTCTTGTTCCATTCCTGTTTTCATTGTTTATTTATAACACCGTTCGGGAATATACTAATGTAAAAGAAATAAAGATTGATGAGTTAGACAGGTACACTCCCCGAGGTGTTCCTTACCAGCATGATACGACTATGGGTGTGGAGGATGGCCGTTATTGGGGGCTGTATTTGTGTTACCCTGAATTAAAGGAAGCCTGGAATCAGCGCAGCTCAATTGATTATGACAGCACTGACCAGAAAGGCCAGCAAATCCGTTACACATTGATCCGCTTCATGAGCTCAAAAAATTATCGCAAAGATTTGGAGGGGGTTAGCAGGTTAACTGATGAAGAGATCCACTTTATTGAAAATGGTGTTGCAAATGTCAATTATCTTAAAAGATTCAGTTTGAAAAACAGAATTCGAAAGATCATGCTCGCTTATCATGATTACCAGGATAAAGGTTTACATGCCGGGTACTCATCCATGGAACGGATTGTATTAATGAAAGCCTCATTACACATTATTAGAGATAATTTTTTTACCGGTGTTGGAACCGGTGATATAAAAATAATTTTCAAAAAACAACTTAGTAAGGCAAATTCACCTATCCAATATGGAAAGGGAGGCATGTTTAGTTCGCATAACCAGTTTCTCAATATTACCGTATTATTTGGGGTATTTGGACTGATCTGGTTTATTTTTGCTTTGCTTTATCCTCCGATTAAAACAAAATTATTTGGTGATTATTTTTTTCTTGTGTTTTTTACTATTTCCATCCTTTCTATGTTAAGTGATGATACGTTAAAAACACAAGCAGGGGTAACATTTATAGCTTTCTTTTATTCTTTTTTCCTTTTTAGTAGAAAGTTTTAACTTTGCCTGATATGAAAACCTTTGAAATAAAAACTTTCGCCATTGAATTTGATTCAATTGATGAATTAAATAAAGAAGACAGGATGTTACTTAAAAAAGCGAAAGAAGCACATAAATCGGCATACGCTCCTTATTCACAGTATTATGTAGGTGCTGCTGTTTTACTTGATAACGGTGTTGTTGTAACAGGTAATAACCAGGAGAATGTAGCCAATCCTTCAGGATTATGTGCTGAACGCGTAGCTGTTTTTGCTGCATCAGCCAATTATCCTGGTGTTCCTATCAAGGCTATTGCCATAACTGCACATGCAAAAAACTTTGAAATTACCACTCCCGTCACTCCTTGTGGTGCTTGCAGGCAAGTGCTTGCCGAATATGCAGAACTTTATAACAGCAAAATAAGGACTATATTAATGGGAGAAACCGGAAAGATATATGTTATCGAAAGCATATCAGGCTTACTTCCATTGATGTTCCAGGCAAAAGAATTAAAAAGAAATAAATCATGAAAATAAAAACACTTTCTCTAATTATTCTGGTCATCACCCTGGCTTTTAAAGCCGACAAACCAGCCTATCGTATCTTCAACGAAAAAGGAAAAGAAGTTAAATACAAAGAGCTGGTAACTGATGCAATGAAAGCTGATATTATTCTTTTTGGTGAGCTTCACAATAACCCGATCAGCCATTGGTTGCAGCTTGAACTTACAAAAGATGTGTATGGTGAGAAACAAGATCATCTGATTCTCGGTGCGGAGATGTTTGAAAGTGATAATGCCCTGATCTTAAGTGAATATGTTTCAAAGCAAATCCCAAAGAAAAACTTTGAGAGAGAGGCCCGTTTATGGCCAAATTATAAAACAGATTACAAACCACTGGTGGAATTTGCCCATGAAAAAAATATTCCTTTTATCGCTACTAACATTCCAAGGAGGTACGCAGCCATTGTTTATAAGGGCGGTTTTGAAGAGCTGGAAGGGTTAAACGATGAAGCAAAAGCTTTAATGGCACCGTTACCCATTAACTATGATCCGGAACTAAGCTGCTATAAACAGATGCTTGAAATGGGAGGCATGGGTGCACATGTTACTGAGAACCTGCCAAAAGCCCAGGCTATGAAAGATGCTACAATGGCACATTTTATTCTTAAAAACTGGAAGCAAGGCGATACATTCATCCATTATAACGGTTCTTATCATTCTGATAATTTTGAAAGTATTGTATGGTATCTCTTAGAGGCAAATCCCAACCTTAAAATCATGACAATCGCTACAACTCAACAGCCTAGTATCGAAGAGTTAAATGAAGAATCAGTTGGTGTGGCTAATTTTGTAATTTGCGTTCCTGAGTCGATGACTAAAACGCATTAAACCAATCAGGTAAAAGTATACAGCAAATTTGCCAGAAAATTCCAAATCATAACAACAGCAATGGCAAACAGCTTGGAAAGGTAAAAATTCATTTTGAATTTACTAACCAGCAACCAAAGAACAAGTGTGTTGATTCCCAGACCAATAAGAGATACAATAAAAAACTTTGAAAATTCAACCGCTATGCCCGGGTCATGGCTTTGGAAAGTCCAAATTCTGTTTAATACATAATTTGTTGATGCTGCCATTGTAAAACCAATGGCATTTGATAAATATTTGGGGATCTTAAGGATCTCCTTGCACAAAAATGTTACCCCGAAATCGACAAACAGGCCGGAAATACCAACCGCACCAAATTTAATAAACTTCAAAAGTGTTTCCCCGTTTAGCAGCTCATACATAGGGTAAAAATAATTTTCATTAAACTGGCCACAAAGGTAAAATTATTTTATCTTGCCTCTGAAAAAAATCAGCCACCGATCAATAGAAAGCCCAATCACAATTCTTTTATGCAGTCAGTGTATCTTTGCATAAAAAATCCAATGTCTAAGACCCTACATATCAGATTTTATGAAGAGCTGAATGATTTTCTGCCAGAGCACAAAAAAAAGGTGCCTTTTGCCCATATATTTCAGGGCGCTCCATCCATTAAAGATGTAATTGAGTCGTTGGGAGTGCCGCATACTGAAATTGACTTAATTCTGATTAACGGGAAGTCCGTAAACTTTAATCACCATCCAAACCACGGCGACAAGATTTCGGTATATCCGGTGTTTGAAAGCTTTGATATTTCGGAAATATTACATCTCCGCCCAGAACCATTGAGGGTAATACGGTTCATCCTGGATGTACACCTTGGTAAGCTGGCACGATATCTCCGAATGCTGGGGTTTGACTCTGCTTATGAAAACGATTTTGATGATGAAGAGATCATTGAGCGTGCAGTTAAAGAAAGACGAGTTATTCTTACACGTGACATAGGTATTTTGCGAAATGGCAAGGTAACTCATGGTTTATGGTTACGTTCCCAGGACACCAAAGAACAGATACGGGAGGTGATCTATCGCCTGGATCTTTATAGCCAATTCAAGCCGTTTAACAGGTGTATGAATTGCAATGGAAAGATATTAAAGATAGAAAAACAGCATGTTGTCGACTATCTTAAGCCAGGAACCCGGAAATTTTTTCATTCCTTTTATCAATGCGAAGATTGTAAGAAAGTTTTCTGGAAGGGGTCACACTATGAAAAAATGGTGAAAATGATTGACGAGCTTAAAGTTAAATAATCACACAAACATCAATAAACTAAACGCCATTACAACCATTCCTCCAATCAGGCCATAAATCGACAGGTGATGTTCTCCATATTCCTCGGCTGCCGGTAAAAGCTCATCGATGGAAATGAAAACCATGATTCCGGCAACTGCAGCAAACAATACACCAAATACAGCGGGTGACAGAAACGGCATCAGGATCAAAAAGCCAATGACGGCACCAACAGGTTCTGCTAACCCGGAAAGAAAAGAATACCAAAAAGCCTTTTTTCTGCTGCCGGTAGCATAATAAATTGGAACAGATACGGCAATACCTTCTGGTATATTATGAATGGCGATGGCGACTGCGATTGCAATACCCAATCCGGGATCAGTCAATGCAGCTGTAAACGTAGCAAGGCCTTCCGGGAAATTATGTATGGCGATGGCAAGGGCCGTAAACAAACCCATACGCATCAGCTTTTGATTCTTTTCCTGGCTTTCCTCATATAGATCTTCTATTTTTCTCATCTCATGAGGATTTTCATACGATGGTATCAATTTATCAATGATAGCGATAAATAATATGCCTCCAAAAAAAGCAATAACTGTTGCCCAGTACCCTTCTCTATCCCCAAATTCCAGGGATAATGCATCTCTTGCTTTGGCAAAAATTTCTATCATGGAAACATAAATCATAACACCGGCAGAAAAGCCAAGAGCCACAGATAAAAATTTTGTATTGGTCCGCTTTGCAAAAAAAGCCAGGGCACTGCCTATTCCGGTTGATAAGCCGGCAAAAAGAGTCAGACCAAATGCGAATATCAAGGTGTTTATTTCCATCCTAAAACATTAATACTGTCCATTATAAATCAAATTTTTATCTTCACATGTATTAAACTCGAACTGAATCGTACAGTGAGAGATATAAAACTTTTCCTCAAGCAAATCCTCAATTTTTTTTCGAATAGCTACTGATTTGCTAATACTTATGTCTTCATGTAAATCAATATGGCATTCAAAGTGGATGTGGAAGAAAATTTTTCTGATTCAAACCACTATGATCATGAGAATGATGGTTCATTATAACAGTTTATTCATCAATGCATTTCATGAAAACAGGATAAAGGTAAAAAAGTTCAACAAAATGAGAAAACAGATGACATCTTTTCATGTTTTCTGATGAAAATATCTATATTTATAGTTTTTATACATGAGAGTCTTTGAAAAAATATCCGAAACGCACAATTTTTTAAAAACGGTGAAAGCCCGGGGATTATCTGTCGGCTTTGTCCCAACCATGGGAGCATTACACCGCGGCCACATTTCCCTGATCGAACAATCGCTAAAAGAAAATAATTTTACTGTCTGCAGTATTTTTGTTAACCCTATTCAATTCAACAAAAAATCTGACCTGAAAAATTATCCACGGGAAACTACCTCTGATTTTCAAAAGCTTAAGTCATCGGGATGTAACATGGTATTTATGCCATCAAATGACGAAATGTACCCCGAACCTGTTAATACTCAATATGACTTTGGGCAACTGGATAAGGTAATGGAAGGTAAACATCGTCCCGGTCATTTTAATGGAGTGGCCATTGTGGTAAGGAAGCTTTTTGAGATCATCATGCCAGATAAAGCCTATTTTGGAGAAAAAGATTTTCAGCAACTTGCTATTATTCAATATCTTGTTAAGAAAAACAATATTCCAGTTAATATTGTGCCATGCCCCATTATCAGAGAGAATGACGGATTGGCCATGAGTTCAAGGAATGTGCGATTAACTCCTGCTGAGCGCAAAGAAGCTCCTGTTATCTTTCAACTATTAAAGCAAGCTAAAGAAAAAGTCCCTTCTCTGCCGGTTGAAGCATCAGGTAAATGGATAAAGGAAGAGTTTAATAAATATCCTTCAATTAAATTTGAATATTTTGAAATTGTAGATATGGAAACCTTGCAGCCTGTTAAAGAGTGGGGTGAGTGTAAAAAGATAATTGCATGTGTTGCTGTTCACCTTGGTAAAATCAGGTTGATAGATAATATAATTTTAATTTCGTAACTTTGCACCATCATGCAAATAGAAATACTTAAATCAAAAATTCACAGGGCGACCATAACAGATGCTGACCTTAATTATATAGGTAGTATTACGATTGATGAGGATTTGATGGATGCTTCCAATATCATAACCAACGAGAAGGTTCATGTTTATAACATCACCAATGGTGAACGATTTGAGACTTATGTAATAAAAGGTAAGCGTAATTCGGGAGAGATTTCTATAAATGGCGCTGCAGCCAGAAAAGTGGCCATTGGCGATCTGATCATCATTGCTTCTTATGCCATGATGGATTTTGCCGAAGCAAAATTGTTTACTCCAGCAATCATATTCCCTGATAAAAACAATAAACTTAAGTAAACGCTTGAAAAAAACATTGATTTTAACAGGGAAGTTCCTGTTTTTTCTTGGGATTGGGTTATTTTTCATATGGATATTTATGAGAAACCTTACTCCTGTTGAAAAAAAAGAAATATTCCATTCATTTAAACAAGCTAACTATTGGTGGATCGTGTTATCAGTGGGATTGGGAATCCTAAGCCATACCAGCAGGACACTACGCTGGAAGATGCTATTGAAGCCAATGGGGTACAATCCTCGTTTCATTAATGTATTTTCTGCTGTCTTCATCGGATACTTTGCTAACCTTGCTTTGCCACGCCTGGGAGAAGTAAGTCGCTGCGGGATTTTAGCCAAATACGAAAAAATTCCTTTTAACAAATCATTTGGAACAGTGTTTACTGAACGTGCCATTGACCTGATTACATTTGTTTTACTTTTTTTTATTAACCTGTCCTTGCAATTCAATAAACTTAATTCATACATAGATCAAAAAATCTACACTCCTTTCTCAGAGAAGTTTACAAACTTCAACCCGAATATGATGCTGCTATATTTTTTCGTTGGTTTGGTAATTGTGATTATCGTATTTTTTATTCTCAGAAAAAAAATCTCACACACAAAAATTTATATTAAAATTAAAGAGATCATTATAGGTTTCATTGAAGGGCTTAAATCACTTGTTTTGATTGAGAAGCCATGGTTGTTTATCTTCCATTCTATTGCAATCTGGAGTTTATATTTCATAATGACTTATGTCGTATTTTTTAGCATGGAAGAAACAAGTTCATTAAGCCTGGTGTCAGGTTTTGCTGTTTTTGTTTTTGCCTCCATCGGGATCATTCTAGTTCAGGGAGGAATTGGGATTTATCCGGCGATTGTCGCAGGAACGCTGCTTTTGTATCATATTCCTGAAACCAAAGGTTACGCCATGGGTTGGCTTTTATGGTCAGCCCAAACCATAATGATCATTGTTGCAGGAATCGTTTCCTTATCTTTGTTACCTATGATTAACAGATCAAAAAATGCAAAAGCTTGATGTTTTAAATGCTAAAATCCTTGACAATGAGGAGCTTCGAAAGTCTGTGACTTTTTGGCGTCTTATGGGAAAAAAAATCGTTTTCACCAACGGTTGCTTTGACATCATTCATCGTGGGCATATCGATTACCTGTCTAAAGCTGCTGACCTGGGCAATATTTTAATCATTGGATTGAATACTGACGCTTCCGTTAAACGTTTAAAAGGGAAAGGGCGACCAGTTAATGATGAAGTGGCACGCGCCCAAAACCTTGCAGCTTTATTTTTTATTGATGCAATAATTTTGTTTGATGAAGATACACCTTACAACCTGATCAAAAAAGTAAAACCTGATATTCTGGTAAAAGGGTCAGATTACAAAAGTGAGGATATTGTAGGACATGATATTGTAAAAGAAAACGGTGGGGAAGTTGTTACGATCGACCTGTTACCCGGATACTCTACAACCTCAATCATACAAAAAATCAAGGATCTTGATTAAGATTATTTAAATTAACTTCTTCCTATATCTTTTATCATTTTTCTTTACTCTTATATCTTATATCTTATATCATTTATCTTTTATCTTTTATCTTTTATCTTTGTTCTTTTATCTTTGTTCTTTTGTCTTTGTTCTTTTATCTTTGTTCTTATTTGAAGCGATGCCATGGGAAAAGTAAAATCAGCATATTTCTGCCAGAACTGCGGAGCTCAGTCGCCTAAGTGGATTGGAAAATGCCCTTCGTGCGGGGAATGGAACACTTATATTGAAGAAGTGATACGACGGGATGGTGATTACAAGCAAGCTCACGACCTGTCGTATTTAAAACCTATTGACAAACCACAGCTCATCAATGAGATTGAATGGACCGACACAATACGCATCAATACAAGCGATGATGAACTTAACAGAGTGCTTGGGGGAGGGCTTGTTCCGGGATCTCTGGTGCTAATTGGCGGAGAACCTGGTATTGGAAAGTCAACATTGATGTTACAGCTTGCCTTAAACATTAAAAACAGTCGTGTATTTTATGTTACAGGGGAAGAAAGCAGTCAGCAAATAAGCCTTAGAGCCAAACGTATCGGGAAAGAAAACCCTGATTGTTATATATTAAACGAAACATCTACCCAGCATATATTTAAACACATTGAAAGGTTAAGGCCTAAGCTTGTAATCATTGATTCCATTCAAGCCCTTCATACCGATTCCATTGACTCTTCAGCAGGTAGCATTTCACAGATCAAAGAATGCGCAGGTGAGTTTCACCGGTATGCTAAAATGAGTGGCACCCCTGTATTGCTTATCGGGCATATCACCAAAGAAGGTGGCCTTGCAGGACCTAAGATCCTGGAACATATGGTCGATACAGTCCTTCAGTTTGAAGGCGACAGAAATTATGTTTTTCGGATCCTACGGGCAACAAAAAACCGGTTTGGTTCAACATCAGAAATTGGAATTTATGAGATGCAGCAGACAGGGCTGAAGGAGGTTTCGAACCCATCGGAAATTTTAATCTCCCAACGTGATAATAATTTAAGTGGAATTACCATTGCAGCAACAATTGAAGGTATCCGGCCTATATTGATAGAAACGCAAGCCTTGGTCAGCACTGCCGCCTACGGAACTCCCCAGCGTTCTTCCACCGGATTCGATGCACGGCGGTTAAACATGTTACTCGCCGTTCTTGAAAAAAGGAGTGGCTTCAGGCTAGGGGTAAAAGATGTTTTCCTTAATATTGCAGGAGGTATAAAAGTTGACGATCCTGCCATTGATCTGGCTGTGGTTTGTGCCGTTTTATCATCAAATGAAGATATTCCACTGGATCCAAATATTTGTTTTGCTGCCGAAATTGGGCTTTCAGGAGAGGTGCGTGCTGTAAACCGGATCGAACAGCGCATCATGGAGGCAGAAAAACAAGGGTTCAAAAGTATATTACTTTCAAAATTTGGAATGAAAGGAGTGAATAGGAACAAGTATAAGATAGAAATTATCGACAAAGGCAGTATTGATGACGTAATCTCATACCTTTTCAGGTAAATAAAATTGCTAATAAAAAAAGAGGAAGATAATGGGTATTATGATACCCAAAGCAGTAAGCCAGGCACCTCTACCTTTAATACCATTCTTTCCTTTTAAGATAAACAGCCCTGTAATAGCAAGCAGAATCAAAGCACCCGAAAAAATATCAGAGAAATATTTCCACCATATCCCCGGATTATAGTGAAGAAAGTTAACCTGATAGAAAACAGGCCGTTTTTTAATTTTCTCCACAAATCCATTGCCGCTTGTCAGGTCAAATGTAACTGATCCTCCATGCAGGAATACCTTAAGCGTTGATTCATTGGGAAAATAGTACTTTTTAAATCCCTTCCGTTCTCCAATTGTTTCAAGAATTGAAAAAACCTGCGCTTCATTTATTGCCAGTGTATTTGCTGGCAAATCCACTACAACTTCACGCGTATTAATAGTATAATTAGGATTCCAGTCACGCATATGATTTAAGGCTATTCCCGACAATCCATAGATAATTGACATGCCAACGAAAAAATAACCAAAATCCCGATGCGTGGCCCGGTTCCACTTCCTCCACTTAATTTTTGCCATATCTCCTACTGAATATTGGTTTCATCCAGTTTTTCTTCAAACTCGTTACAAACAATAGACAAGAATGAAAGATAACCTTTTTCACTAGCTGCTATTTGATCTCTGTATTCCTTGATCATTTCCAAAGCTTCAACATGTTCACCCTGATCAGCTTGTTCTCCCATTCCATTATGTTGCCCTTGATGGCCTTCTCCATCTTCTTCCTCTGTCATTTCAGACTCTTCCGCAAGCTCTGCTTCCCATTGAACCAGGTAATCCTCATCAATTCTGAGTTCGTCAATAAAACCATAAACAACCACTTCGCTGCCTTCCAGTTCCACTTCAAAACTGGGAATATCGTTTCCTACGGTAATTTTTATTCTAACATCAGGGTCTTCATCAATGAGAAACATCCGTTTTCCACCATGTTGACAAACGTGAACCACCGTTCCTTCAATAATAACATTCTCACCAATATAGTTTCCAGCCTCATCTTCAAAATTAGCAATACTCAAAACCGGTATTTCTACCTCTGCTACTTTTTCTTCATTTACAGGTCCGGAATTACTTCCACAAGAAACAAGAAAAACAGAAATAACAAACATTGCTAAAAGTCTTTTAATCATTTTAACCTCCATAATTAGTTTTAGAAATAACACACAATCTAATAAAATTGCTGCAAAGATAATAATTACAGCTATAACTATATAGATGTTAATTGCCAATAAATAACATTCTAAATAAATATATTTTTAGAAACACTTGACTTCATCCTTTTTTTATACTATATTTGTAAGTAATTAACTTTCTACACATTTTAAAAAGAAAATGAGATGAAAAAACTTACTATTCTGCTATGTGCATTTTTATTGTCTGTTATTTCATTCGGGCAATCACTTACGCCAGATGTTATTGCTACATCAGGAGATTATTTTGTAAATGAAAATGCTTCCTTGAGCTGGACGTTAGGAGAAGCGGTTATTGAAACTTTTTCCAATGAATCTCTTATGCTCACGCAGGGATTTCAACAAAGTTATTATCAAATAGTAAGTGTTAATGATCCTGAGAATTTGAACTTCCATGTGAAAGTCTTTCCAAACCCGGCTAAGGACTTTGTGAACATTGAAATTCAATCACAAGAAAAATTAACACTTCTAAAATTAGAAATCTTTGATTTTTTAGGAAATTGCCTGTTGGAACGGGATATAATGAACGAAACCTTTAAGGAACAGGTTGATTTAAGCAGTTATGCTACCAACATGTTTTTATTAAAGGTAACCAATATCCATACATCCCGGACACACTCCTTTAAGATACTAAAAGTTAAATTCTAGCTTTACTTTTTATTGCAATCAATTATTTAATAACCCTAATTAACGTAATGATCATGAAAAAACTACTTCTTACCTTAACAGTTGCGCTTTTAGCTATTACCACAATCCTGGCTCAGGCACCACAAGCTTTTAAATACCAGG
>JAGLWB010000125.1 GCA_023133655.1 Bacteroidales bacterium | reverse complement strand
GCCTGATGATGTCTGTTGCTAATCCTGTCAATGCTCAGAGGAGAGACAAGACAAAAAGGACTAATTTCTTTCAGGTTGGATATAATATTTCCTGGCTGGCAAGCTCCGGTAACCATTTTGGGGATCCTAAAGGATCTTTATATGTATCTTTATATAAGGAAATGAAGGTCCTACCCTTACTTCGTTTCGGTTCGGGGCTGGAATATGTTAAAAATGGTTCATATATTAGTAATGAAAGCAAGGGGATTTATTTTGTTGACGGAGAAATTCTGCCTACGGACAACTATGTTTACCTTAATTACCTAACTATCCCATTACATCTTACAGTTAAGCTTGGGCCTATTGCCGCCTTGGCTGGTGTTAGTGGTTCTTACCGTGTTGATGCTCGATTAATAAGCGATGAGGAGAACAGGAAGCTAAATAATAAAAGTTATTTTAACCGCTGGGATGCAGGGGCTTATCTGGGAGCACGTTTAACGATTATCTTTGTTGGTATCGAAGTGAGGTATACCCGTGGGCTGGTGAATGTAATAGACAATTATAAAAATCAAAATCTGCAAATAGGATTGTATGTTGCCCTGTAATCTTTTGTTGATATAAATTAATAAAATCCAATTCCTTTTTCTGAAAAAAACCTGATCTTTGTGGTAGCAAATAACAGATCAAAACATTCATTATTTAACACTTGCTATCATGAAGAAATTATTCCTTATTACCCTTATCCTTTCCTTTTCTCAGTTTTTATTCGCAGACGGACTCGAGACTTTTGTCAACTTTCCTGAAACAGGAAGCACATATGAAGATGGTACTTTCATTGGGCAGGATGGGTCGATATGGACTTACTGGCAATGCCGTGGAGACCTGCTCATCACTGATGAAACACCTTGTTTAGGAAAAAACAGAATACCTGTATCAGAAGTGTCATCGGGGGTGATAGCCGATGGTATTGCCTCTTTTAACTTTGACTATATGCAGGCGTTTTCCACAAACGTTGAACTGGATATTTATATCAACGATGTATGGGTGGCTACCGTCACATCCAATAATGAACCAGGGGTCGTAAAAAACTCGGGAGATATTGTTGTAAACATTCCCGGCGATTTTACCCTAAAATTTATCCAGGCGAATACATCTGCCGGCCAGGTCAGCATCGATAATGTTTCCTGGCTTAGCTATGGAGGAAGTGCTGATCCTGAACCCAGCCACTACCCAACTAACTTTTCGTCTACGACGTATGGGATTAACATCGAGTTAGACTGGACAGACGCCACTGGCACTCAATTACCTTTAGGATACCTGATTAAAGCAAGCGATCAGGACAACATAACACTTCCTGTTGATGGTGTTCCTGTTGCTGATGATACAGACCTGTCAGATGGTGAAGGAGCAAAAAACATTACCTATGGTATTGAAACATATACGTTTACAAACCTAAACCCTACAACAACATATTACTTTAAAATATTTCCATACACAAATACCGGGTCGCTGATTGACTATAAAACTGATAGTATACCACCTTTTGACAGCACCACAACACTTTCTGTTATTAACACCGAAGATTTCGAAGACGGAACATTTGGGAGCTGGACCACTTACAATGTGGCAAGTGATAAAGATTGGGCTGTTGTTGATTTTGGAGGCGCCC
>JAGLWB010000124.1 GCA_023133655.1 Bacteroidales bacterium | reverse complement strand
ATCATTCCTGGTATCCAGCCTGTACGTCGCGTTAATACCTGTATAGTGATGAGGGAGATAGGCTGATGAGTCGAGCAATTGAGGATAAATATCACCAATAAACCTGTTGGCTGTGTCAGTCACCTTAAAATACTGGTAAAACACCCCAAGAGAATAGTAAAACTTATTGCTAATGGTTTGTTTAAGCATAGGGTTCAACCAGGCATATTCATACCGGACACGGTAATATTTTTTATCATTGGTTATCTTTGGGGTTTCATTGCCCAATCCATAATAATTGTCGACATTCCGGGGAAAACTGATATCCGCCTTTAAAGTTAAATCAAAAGTTTGTGATACGGAAGTGAACAGCCCATCATAGCTGACACCAAATGCACCGGTTTGAAAAGCCAGGGTCCCTCGTATTTTATGTATGGTTGAGTCTCTGAAATTATACTGGTTGATTGTGGCCCCACCTCCCAGAAATATACCATCGTCAATATTATAACCGACCAAAAATATTGGCATGGTTTTATTAAACTTAAATTGTTTGCGATTGTAAATATTTACCGATTTATCATTGGATAATTGCAGACGGGTTTCACTGCTTTTAATAATCTCATTATCTTTATCCTTCCGGTCGTACACAATGGTTTTTTTTTCTAATCCGCGAACTTTTGATTCATCAACAATAGAATCATTTCCTCCCCCCCCAATTATCCTTACTTTAATACCTTTTTCACCGGTTCCATTCACCTTAAAAGAATCTTTACCCGTCAGTCCATATAACCTGATTTCCTTTGTTTCTCCATATTTGAATTCCCGATTATAAAGTTGTTCCTTGATTTTGTCTTTTTCATTGCTTAACGCATAAACGGTAACCTGTGTATTCCCATTTTCCTGTCGTTTTACATCAAATAATTCGCGCTCTTTTGTTCCTACCACATCTACGGTTTTTGAAAGAAACAGGAAATATTCTTCAGCGTAGTTATGGAGAAGGTTCCTCCTTGACATTAATTTGTTTTCGATCTTCATCCCGGATGAATCATAGATGTTTTTTGGCAATGTCTGTATAGCCTTTTGTATAACTGTATCGGTCACATCATTTTGTATGTCGTTAGCAAGCGACATCCAGTCGTCCAGATCCGGTTCAGTCATAAACGACCTGTCAAAATAACAGCCATTAAACCCCATTCCTTTAACATCTTTAATGGTATAATCAAATCCCTGGAATTTAGGCATTATCCAGTTACGCCTAGTAAGCCACATCACTACTCCTTCACTCAGAAAAAATACCTGATCGCGATCCCTCGGTATTGGGCGATAAATCGTCTTTTTATCCTTTTGGGAAGTTGCCCATCGCCATTGATCATCATGACGATCCCAGTCATTGATTAACAAATCAAACAAGCGGGCTCGAACAACGGGTTTCTGGTCTACCTGATGATCATGGCTATCCTCTGTTTTTTCGATTACCTTAGCAGTATTGACAATTTTCTCTGATCGCTCAAAACTTGCAACGTCATCCCTGTTACCGGCTGGCCGTTCTTCAAACAGAAACACTCCATGGGCCATCTCTTCCCGGTAGATTCCCAGGCGCGGATCATCAGGAACCCAGACTATTTTCGGATTTGTATGCATTACACCAGCAGCATCAGCGAGCAAGGGAACTGTAATAGCAGAAAAAGGGTGGGAAGCTGAAATACCATCCTGTACTGCATCAACAGCTATGGTATTTCGAAAAATTTCAGGCAGCACTTTCTCCGCATATTTATTTACTGAACGCAACACATATTGCTTTCCCTTTTTATCTTCCAACCGAATTGTCCTGGTTTGCATGCCACCACCTCTTTTAATGATTGATAATCCGCCCTTTTCACTTCCAATATCAAACACGGGTATCTCAACCATAGCTGTCCAAATATTTCGATAATTATCACCCATCAAGAATCGGTGAAATTTTCCTTTGGTATATATTTCACTGGTTTTTACCTGAACTACACTATCCGAAAAATCAAGACTTTTTAATACAACCTCTTTTTTATCAGGATCACATACCGGTTTATTAAATAACTTTTTGCGGTATACAATTTTACCGTTTGATGTACTATCCGGACTGATAAATTCCGTCCAGACATTGCCATTTGAATAAAAGGATAATTTGTTAAATCCGGCACTTTTGTAAGCAAAATCTGTCTTTTTCTTTTTTCGTGCGATGTACGTCCCTTCACCTCCGCCACCACTTACTATATGATGTAAACTATCCTTTTCGAAATATTGCAGGTTGTGTTCATGGCCGGCAGCATAAATTACATTGGGATAATCGCGAAAAATATCCAATAATGTTTCTTTGAATATTTTGTATTCGGGATGAGAAAGGTCCTGAATATTCCCCAGATATTTTCGATAACCAACATAAATAAAACCAGGCAGAGGAAGGTACATCCAGTTATTCATCTCCAGCAAAGGAAATAAGAGATAGGAGGTGGGGAAGTACCCCCCATGTTTACCAACACTGAATAACGGATGATGGGCTGCAAAAATGACTTTTTTATCCCTGTTTCTACGCAGGGCATCTTCAATTTGTATGAATAGTTCAGCTTCTTTAACAAATCCACATTCCCCATTCGATCCGGGTTTTATATTTTTATGGAACCACCATTGTGAATCAAAAATTATCAATGTGATATCCTGTGATAATTCAACCTCGACAGGACCGGGACAACCAAGGTCCGGTAAATAAACATTCCCGCGATCGAAGTATTGCTCAATATATTTTTCTTCATTTTTTACGGATTCCCAACCTTGTGGCTTGCCACGAGACCAATCATGATTTCCGGGTAAAAAAACAACCTCCCCATCAAAAGAATCCAGCGTATTGAGTATATGCTTCAGGTTTCGTTCAGCTTCATTGAAGCTTTTATCAATTGTATCCGGAAGGCCATCCGGATACAGGATATCCCCTAAAAAAACTACAGCACTTTGATTTCCTTCTTTTGAAATATGATTCTTGAGCAATTGTAAATTTTTCCTGCCAGGCAGCGAGTATTTGATATCACCTAAAAGGTAAACGGTATATAATAATTCTGTAGAATCTTCAGGTATACCTGATTCCCAGTTTTCATTTCCCGCCGCATAATAGATTTTTTGTGCTGCCGTGGCAAGAACAAAAACGAATAGTATATTTATAACTATAATTTTATGTAAGAAGGTCCTCATATCAATTCAGTTCGTTTTTTGAGCATTTTACGAACCATCGGTTTCATAGCAGTGAATCCTGAAATGTCAGGCAATCCTATTTATTCCAAAAACTTTTTCTTCTAGTTCTTTTCCTCGTAACTTGAACTCACCCATAAATTCCTTGTCAAACCCATCTTCAGCAGGAAGAATAGAAACTAAATTTTGGGTGATAAGAACATTTTTCTGAAGATTGTTACACATTTTTTCCAGCCGTGCAGCTGTATGCAGCACTTCACCGTGGTATGCAATTTCGCGTTTTATATCACCTACTTCAGTAACAGTAATTATTCCTTCATCTAATCCGGCTTTAAATTCAGGAATGATATTATATTGCTCTGCATAATATTTCTGTCTGTCTATAAGACGTTGTTCGAACGCATAAAATAAATTGATGCAATTTAAATCCTTTGCACCCTTTTTTGATGGCCAGGTTAATACCACCTCATCACCAACATATTGATACACCTGTGCTTTGTACCGAATTATCAAATCAGTTAGATCATGGATGCAACTTTGGATTAGCCGGCTGTAATAATAATGCCCCAATCGCTCAGCATTACCGGTAGAGTCTTTCATGTCAAGGAACATAAAGATTCTGCGTTCTTTCCGGGGTTTATGGTATTTCCCTATGATCATAGAAAATAGTACGCCATAACCAAACTTACGGTTGATCTGAAGAATAAAATTGATTATTAATACCATAATAATGAGATAAACACTTGCAGACATTAAAAAGGAAATTGATAAATAATCTAACATAATGCTATTTATCATTTCAGCAGGTATAATGCTGAAAACATGATAAATAACGAATACAAATATTCCAGAAAGCGTCATGGCAATAACGTATAAAAAGGTTTTAACAAGAATAATTGCACCAAATGATTTTCGCCGGAGTTTTGTATTATCCACTAAAAAGTTGATCAGTCCGAACATCATACCAAACAATATTCCCTGAACGATTATTTCCAGGTGTATATATCCGGTATTCATATAATCATTAAAAATACCTGTGCGCAAGTAGGGTCCAAGTCCCCACCATGTGAAAAAGTAATAAGCGTACATTAGTATGACATTGCTAACAATAATAAAAAGCCATTCAAGTAAAAAAATTTTTGTTTTGGGTTTTAATTTTATATATGGATGTTCCATGATTTACATAATTAATGGTTTTACCTCATAAAGGTTAATTGATTTCATTTTCCCTTTTAATATACTGGCTGTATTTAATGTGACCTAATTTTTCAGCCTTGTTTATTCAACATTCTATTATCCTAATATTGTTTCCGGTGAGATGTTTAACTCATTGCCACCTGTTGCAAGAATACCATTGAACCACATTAGGCACACAGAGCACATTAGTTATATTGTGTTCTAATGTGCTTATTGTGGTAAAAAACAAAAATTCTCCCGAAATCATCTTTTCAGTTCCAAAAAAGTTGAGGAATTTGAATACAGTTTTGTTCATTTTGTTATTTGTTATTGTGTGTTGATGAAATATTTGTGCATACAATTAATTATTCGAATCAATTAAAATAAAATCTCAACCCTTGATTCGCATTACTATTAAAATAACGGTTAAACTCATCAAGTGCTGTATGCGATCTGGTGTAGTGACTTATTAGCCGGACTGATATTTCCCTTGCTGCGTTTGAAGCAATTTTTCGATTTGAACAAAGAACTTATTTCGTGTTTTTTCTATGTGCAGTGCTTCCCTGTAATCAAGTTTAACTCTGTCTTTATGCTTAAATCTGTCCGGCTCAACCTGTAACACATAAGTATTGACCTGTCTTTTCCAAAACCACTCTGCACAACAGAACTGGATGTTTGCCGGATCGATAGCGGTAATTTTACTCAAGGCCTCGAACAACACTCTTCCCAAATCACTGTTCTCAATACATAAGCAAAGATAGGCGATCTTGTACTCCACTCTGGTTATGGTATCTGAAATTGGCAGGGGCTCCAGGTTATAAGGATCGTTCTGTCCTTCGTAGATAAAATGCCCAAAACAACTTTGTAATGTAAAGCAGCTCTCAAGATTATTCAAACACTCAATTATCTTTCTGATGGGTGTATCTATACTCTCAATATTAAGGCTTATTTGATACTTTCTTCTATGATCCGTATAAGCTGGATCTGGCACAAATTTTTTTACTGTAACAAATGTTTCCATTCTGCTTCATTTAATACTGGAAGTACCACATTAAAACCTGATTAATTTATATAAACCTTTGACCCTGGCCTCCATTATTGCTTTAAAGCTGCCTTAGTAAAAATATATTCCGGGATTTTCTGATTAAATTTTATGTTGGTAATATGCATTTCAGTGCCTTTCCCACTTTTTAGCATGTCTTTATAAATTATTTTCATTGGAAACCGTCTTCCCTGTATCTTTTGTACATCAGAAAGGGAGGTCCTTTTTAGCAACTGTCCACTCTTTGCAAAGAGTTCTTCTTTCAAGGGAACAAAATATTCGATGTCAATCCACATTTTACGCGAATAGTAAGAAACGTCATCTACTTTGGCTACTAACTCTAAAACAAAAGTTTTTCTACCATCTATTTCCTCCTCGCCAATTCTGGTTGCTGAATAAACATCTGTCAGTTCACGATCCTCCATCATATCTTCATATGAAAAGTCGGAGCCCATAACAGACTGCCTTAGCATATGTCCTGAAATTTGAATTGTACGGTCGGTGGATGGAGAATAGATCCAAAGTTTATCTTCCAGTTTCAACATCTTAGTTCCCTTTTCACGGGCGGGAGTTAAATACTCGGTAAACGACTGTTTATCACCAACAGAATATGAAATTGAGGTCATTGTACGGGAATTTCGCTTTCCATGTATGGTCATTGACGACTCTATTATTCGGTTCTCAGCCGACATATTCAGATCTGTTTTTTTTAAAATTTCATCTGCTGTCTGAGCATTCAGATTAACTGAAATCAATGCTAAAATTATGATTGTTGAATGTTTCATTATGGTTAGTTTTAGATATTTCTAATTACAATAGTTATAAGAACCAAACCTCTTACACTTCAAGTTCTTTAAACAACTGTGCTGTTTTACGTT
>JAGLWB010000123.1 GCA_023133655.1 Bacteroidales bacterium | reverse complement strand
ACCAATGGGTTAATCGTACAGGCGCTCCTGAATTAGGTATAAAAGAGATAAAAACCGATATGTTTGCCGGTAAATATCGTATTAACATAAGCTTGGAACAAAAGCAGGAACATGAAGTTTTTAATGTTGATATTCCAATAAACATTGCTACCGAAAAGGGAGTTGAAGCTTTTGTTTTTAATATGGACAAAAAAGAGCAGGATTATCAAATCACATTAGATAGTAAGCCCCTGAAATTAGTTGTCGACCCGCAATATGATGTTTTCAGAATATTAAATCCTGCCGAAGTTCCTCCAACTTTATCGAAAATATGGGCAAGCAAAAATAATTTGATTGTTCTGCCAGGCAACGCAAGTAAAGAACAAAAAGAGATTAATAATAAATTCGCAACACAGTGGCAAGATTCCGATTTCGACAATTTTACAATTAAATACGATGCGGATTTAAAAGAGCTCCCAACAGATAAAACGGCCTGGATTATTGGTTTTGAGAATAAATTTGCACCGGAAATCAATCAGCAATTAGCGGAAAATAATTCTAATTTCAGTGCCGATTCTGTTCAATTTGAGAATAAAAAACTTGTTAAAAAAGGAAACAGTTTCATGTTTACTTTATTCGATGAAAAAGAGATAAATAAACAAACCATATTTATTTCTATTGATAACGAAAGTGCTGTTTCAGGTTTAGTAAGAAAATTACCGCATTACGGGAAATACAGTTATCTGGCCTTTAATGGTGACGAGCCCACCAATATTGCCAAAGGTCAATGGCCTGTAGTAAATTCTCCATTGGTTATAACTTTTAGTGAAGATGCTCAAAAAATATCGGTTACTGAGCCAAGAGAAGCATTAGCCACGCTAAAACCGGTTTTTTCTGAAAAGAGAATGATGTCAACTATCAAATACCTGGCATCTGAAGAACTCAAGGGAAGAGGCCTGGGAACGCCTGAAATAGACATGGCAGCCGAATATATTGCTCAACAATTTGAAGAAGCCGGCTTAAAACCTGTTAAGGGAACTTATTATCAAAAATTTTCTCATAAATTTGATGAAAAAGGAGAATTAAGCCTTACCAATGTTATGGGTGTAATTCCGGGTACTGATCCAAATTTAAAGGAAGAACCTGTAGTGATTTCAGCTCATTACGACCATCTGGGTTTTGGTTGGCCAGATGTTCGTAAAGGCAACGAAGGGAAAATTCATTATGGCGCCGACGATAATGCCAGTGGTGTGGCAACTATTATTGAACTGGCTCATACCATGGCAAAAACAGTAAAACCAAAAAGAACTATTCTGTTTCTTGCTTGTACAGCCGAAGAAGCCGGATTAATTGGCTCCCGATATTTTGTAGCGCATAGCAAAGATTATTTTAAAGGGGAAATTTTTGCCAATGTTAATATTGATACTGACGGCAGTTTATTCGATAAAAAGCTATTGGTATTAAATGCCAATTCGGCGAAAGAATGGAAGTTTATTTTCATGGGTACGGATTATACCACAGGTGTAAAAACTGAAGTTATTGACAAGGACTTAGATGCGAGCGACCAGTTTGCATTTATTGAAAAAGGGATACCTGCTGTTCAGCTATTTACAGGGGCTACCGAAAACTATCATCGCCCTTCTGATACATACGAAAAAATTGATGGTAAAGGCTTGGTAAAAGTTGCGATAGTTAGCAAAGAAGTTTTGGGATATCTTGCTGACAGGGAAGATCTTATGAATTACACCGGAAAAACTCCCGGTATAAATAAAGCTCCTGAAAAAAATAAAACAAACCGAAGAGTGAGTACAGGTTCAATACCAGACTTCGCCTATAAAGGTAAAGGTGTAAAAATAGGTAGTGTTATTTCCGGGTCAGCAGGTGAAATTGCAGGATTACAAGCCGAAGATATTATCATAGAACTGGATGGGGTAAAAACAGATGATTTAAAAGCGTATTCTGACTTATTGAAAAAGTATCAACCCAATGATGTGATAAACCTAAAAATTTTAAGAGAGGGTAAAGAAAAAAATATCTCTTTAAAATTGGGTGAGAGGTAAAAGATATCATTTATCAATAATGATGAAAATATCCTCATTATCTTTCTTCATTAAGTATTTCTCCCGCGCCAAACGTTCCAAACTGGCAGTATCAAATTTTAGTGCGTCTGATTCTATTTTATTCCTTTCTATTTCATCGATATAATATTCCTTCTGCTGCTTAAGAATTTTCAGGCCACGAAGGCGCTTAACCTGAGAAATAATATTATTATGATCAAAAAACGAAATCCACACAAGAAAGGCAATTGTAACAAGTACAAATTTATTTTTAAAGTATGGTAATAATGATCGGAGCATTATACTAAGATGAATGAATAAAATTAAATTATTTCAATTATGATAACATTTGATTTCCTCAATGCGCATCTATGCCGTGAAGCATAAAAATCAGATGCTGCAGGGTTTTGAAGATCTCGGACAGGTATTCCCGAACTGCTTTAACACTACCTGGTAATGTGTAAACCAAACTCTCTCCCATAACACCTGCAACACTTCTGCTAAGCAGAGCATTTGGCTTCTCCTGTCCATATTTCAATCTGATCATATCCATTATACCTGTGATCTCTTTATCAAGCAATCCCCTGACAACATCAGGTGTAATATCCCTGGGGCCAATGCCAGTACCCCCTGTCGTGAAGATAACATCCACATTTTTTTCTTTTGCCCTCTTCAACAGTTCGTTCAATTTAACACCATCATCAGGAATAATCTGATAATCCATCTGATATCTCCAATTGAGACCCTCCAGGTATTCCTTTGTTTTCTTCTCAATTTCAGGTCCGCTTCTATCGGCATATTCCCCACGACTTGCCCGGTCGCTCAAAGTTATGATTAATATTTTATATGTACGGGGTAAATATTCCATCAACATGCCAGCATTAATCTTACCTGGTTTAATAACCCTGCCAAAAATACCCTCCTTGGGCATTACGCAGCTTCCAATTTCCTGAAAAATGGCACAGCTATTGCCGTGACATTCTTTACCGATCTGGGTAATTTCAATTTCCGTCTCACCTATTTTGAATCGATCAAGAGGAGATGCCTTATATAACAACATGCCACTGGTAGTAATATTCTCTGCGAACTCTCCAAAATGAAGCTCCCTGCTTAACAATTTTTTAAATTTCTGTATGCTTTCAACTCCTAAAAAGCTAACCTGCCGGTGCCAATCACCTGCATGCGCATCATACTCAATACCTTTTCGGGTAAGAGTAATCTCCTTTACAGGTTTTTTTATTGTTCCCTTCTTTTCAGAAATATTAACCGAAACAACATGAATATTGTCTGCTAATTTATCTGTCATAATTATTTGTTATCAATTTTACGTCTGACTCCAGAATATACAAACATCATCGCCGACACAAGCATAGAAAGCCCCAATGAAATATAAAATATGCCGAGCAAAACCCGTGGGATCATTGCGACCTTTCCAGGAATTTATCGGCCATCAAAAGTATTTTAAAAGCAGCAAATCCCCATATCCCGGCTGCAAAAAACAGCAACACCCTTTTTGTAACCCCCGGTTTAAATCGTTGGGAAAAGCCCATCAGGAAATATCTGTTTTTGTTTTTTCAACTAATCTGATATTCTCCATAACCATCTCTTTGTCAACAGCTTTACACATATCGTAAATTGTAAGGAGGGCGATGTGAACAGCCGTCAATGCTTCCATTTCAATGCCTGTTTTTCCAATGCAGCTGGCTTCCCCTGTCACTCTTATCCCTTTTTCCTCCACTTTTGCTGTTACGTCAATTTTAGAAATTTGTAACGGATGACACAAAGGGATCAGTTCACTGGTTTTTTTTCCACCCATAATTCCTGCAATCTCAGCCACGGTTAACACATCCCCTTTTTTAAGGTTATTCTCACGGATCAGGTGGATCGTTTTATCACTTAAGCGAATAAACCCCTCCGCCTTTGCCATACGAAGCTGGTCTTTCTTAAACCCTACATCCACCATATTGGCTTTCCCCTTATCATCAATATGACTAAATTCACTCATTTCAATTTTTCATTTCCAAAATTACCTACTACCCTCCAATATTATAGAACTTACCCGACCTGTTATATGACCCGGACCTGGGTTTCAGCTCTACCGCTTTCATAAAAGCATTTTCAATGCCCAACATCCGAATATCGAATTCAAGATCACTGAAAAGGCAAGGCCTGATTTTCCCATCAGCTGTAAGCCTTAAACGGCTACAACGACTGCAATTACCACCTTCACCTCCTTCAACAACAGAAAACTCACCTGACGCAAGGTTCATCTGATGAATGAATCTTATCTGTATGCCATTCTTCATACAAAATTTCCGTACTTCAGAAGCATCCTTTTCTTGTGAAGAATTTACTACCACACAATTAATTTTTATCGGGTCCAGGCCTGCCTTACGCGCTACCTTAATTCCTGAAAAAACCTTGTTGATATCCCCACCCCTGGTCAATAGCTTATATTTCTTTGCATCCATGGTATCAAGGCTGATATTAACCCTATGCAACCCTGCATCTGCAAGAGGCTGAGCAAATTTATCCAGCAACAACCCATTTGTTGTCATTCCCAGGTCTTTGATACCATCAATCTCAGCAATCATCTTCATTAAATCCACTATTCCTTTTCTAACAAGAGGCTCCCCTCCTGTTATCCTTACTTTGTCAATCCCTAATCGAACCGCAATGTTAACTACTTCAACAATATCTTCATAGGAAAGAATATCTTCGTGGGGCAATTGCTTAATTCCTTCCGTCGGCATACAATAATTACACCGTAGGTTACACCTGTCAGTGACAGATATACGTAAATAATTAATCTCTCGGTTAAAGCTGTCTAACATCAACCATTTCTCCTTTTAATAAATCAGTATCTCCAATCTCAATAGTGATAAGGCCATCCGCATTAACATACGAATGGATATGTGCTGAGCCATGATAATCCACAGGATACACTTTCCCATCTTCCCTTAGAAGCACAGGCAATAATGATTTTCGTTTCGATTTCTTTCTAAAATAATCAATACCCATTGGAGCTCTCACTGTAAATGCATGATAGTTGTGCCCCATTAATTTATACAAAAACGGTTTAACAAGTATCTCAAAAAGCACAAATGATGATACGGGATTACCGGGTAGTCCAAACAGATACTTCCCGTCTTTCTCACAAAACAGGGTTGGGCGCCCGGGCTGAACGGCTATGCTCTTAAAAAGAATATCTATTCCCAGCTCTTCAAAAATTTCCGGAACATAGTCATAATCCCCCATCGATACTCCACCGCTTAATAAAATCACATCACTCTCTGCCAATGCCCGGGTAATCATCTTACGTGTCGACTCTCGTGTGTCAAGAGCTATCCCTGTATAATGGGCTTCCAACCCTAACCTGTTAATTTGAGCAACAAGCTGGGAAGCATTGCTATTCCTGATCTGTGACCGGGCTGGCCGTTTATCTGGTTCCACAAGCTCATTTCCGGTACTGATAACTCCTACCGTTATTTTTCTATAAACCAAAAGATTAACACACCCAACTGAGGCCATAACAGCAATATCCTGAGGCTTGATCCTCAATCCCTTTTTCAGCACGGTCTCCCCTCTTTTAACGTCTTCAGCCAGATAGCAAATATTAGTGCTTGTCTTTTCCTCAATAAACTTAATTTTTTTCTCGTCAATTGATTTTGTATGCTCAACCATTATAACGGTATCAGCACCCTCCGGAACCATAGCTCCGGTCATGATCTTTGCACACTGATTTGTTTCAACTTTTTTGACGGGTAGCTGGCCAGCAGGTATCAGCTCAATTATTTCGAGTTCATTAGCCAGGTCTTCTTTACGGCAAGCAAAACCATCAACAGCAGTTTTATTAAATGGGGGCATATCAACATCGGAAATCACATCTTCAGCCAGTATCCTGCTCAAAGAATTCTCAAGAGTGATCTTTTCCGAATCAACAATTTTAGCTGCATGTATAACCGTAGAATAGGCTTCCTCAAATGATATCATAATACAATTTTTCCCATGCAAAGATAAACGAAATAGTGTCGTCCTGAAAAATCAAAGTTGGTTAAAAAACTCATAGGTTTCAAACTGAGATCTGATTTTTTTCTTCGATGTGGTTTTTTTATATCGATTAATATCATCTACATCAAGCAGCCTGGCTTTACAATTATCTTGCAGCTGGATTTGCAACATAGTCCAAAGCTCCTTCTGAATATTTTTATCATTTATCGGGCAGGTTACTTCAATCCGGTGGTCAAAGTTACGTTGCATCCAGTCAGCCGAAGAGATATAATATTTATTATCGTTTTCATTACAAAAAACATAAACTCTCGAGTGTTCAAGAAACCTGTCAACTACACCAAAAGCATCAATATTGTCACTTAAACCAGAAACTCCCGGTTTTATCACACTGAGGCCCCTGATGATTAGTTGTATTTTAACACCCGCCTCACTAGCCTGGTATAATTTTCTCACTATCTTCCTATCAACCAGGCTGTTTAGTTTAATAATGGCCCAGGCGTCTTTACCCTCCTCTTTATTATTAATCTCATTATTAAGCATCCTCATAAAAAAATCACGATTTTGAAAAGGAGAAACAATAAGGCTTTCAAATTCAGGGGGGTGATACCGGGTTTCAAATAACTTGAATACCTTGTCAACATCAGTTGCAATGCTTTGATTCGCTGTTAACAGGCTGTCGTCAGCATATACCCTTGCCGTTGATTCATTAAAATTTCCGGTGCTGATATTTGCATAATATATCTCCTCTCCATCTTCCAGCCGGCTTATTAGTATAAGTTTAGAATGTACTTTAAAACCTGGGATAGTTTGAATAATCTTAACCCCTTCCTCCTGAAGCCTGTTGGTCCAATAAATGTTTGCTTCTTCATCAAATCTGGCCTGGATTTCCATAAATACAGTTACCTGCTTTCCATTACGTGCGGCGTTTATTAATGCATTCATAGCCATAGAATGTTTGGCGGTACGATAAAATGTCATTTTAACGGCCTTCACTCTCGGATCCACTGAAGCCTCACGCAAAAGATCAATAATGTAGTGGAAAGATTGGTAAGGGAAATGCAACATAATATCTTGCTTCCTGACCGCATCCAGTATACTTTTATTGTGCGGGAGATCTCTATGTGGCAAAGGAGGCATGGGAGGATAATACAAATGATCGGGGCCAATATGGGGGAATGACATGAAGTCCTTGAAATTATGATAGCGGCCACCACTTCTCAAGTTATCATTTTCCGAAATTTTTAACTTCTTAATCAGTTTCTTAAGTAATTCCGGTGGGATGGTTTCTTCATAAACAAACCGGACAGGAACACCTTTTTTTCTTTTTTTGATACTTTCGGTCATAATAGCCATAAAACTCTTCGCTACATCATTATCAATATCCAATTCAGCATCCCTGGTAAATTTAATAGTATATACGTTGTATGTATCATAGCCAAGAATGGAAAAAATATCAGAGAGGCAATGTCTGATTGCATCGTCAAGTAACAAAATGTAGTGTTTTCCATTTTCTTTTGGAAGAATTAAAAACCGTGAGATATTATCCGTCGGGATTTTAATAATAGCCTGGTTATTTTCAATTTCTTCATTTTTAGATTGAAGGTCAACCAGAAGGTATAGAGAGCTATCAATCAAAGAGCTCTCATGGTGGATATTATTGAGCATGATAGGAAAAAGATGAGGCCAGATATTGTCATTAAAATATTGTTTCACAAATACTGCCTGTTGCTTAGATAATTGCTTTTCATTAATAATAAAAATCCCATCTTTTTTTAGTTCATCAACAATCTCCCGGTAAGCATTTGTAAAGTTTTCCTCTTGCTGAATAACAATCTTATTGATCTCAGATAAAACTTCTTTTGGATCAAATTTGATCTTATAATCCAAATTTTTAACATTCAGCATCCTGTTGATCGTCCCAACCCGAACCCTGAAAAATTCATCCCTGTTATTCGAAAAGATGCCAAGAAATTTCAATCGCTCTATCAAAGGATTTGCTTTATCAACAGCTTCCTGCAATACCCTTCCGTTAAAATGTAACCAGCTGATTTCTCTGTTGATAAAAAGAGAAGAATTATTTTGCATAACTTCCTTCGTATAAGTGTGAATTACAACATGCCCGGAAAGACTATAAAGCCCGTAGAGTGGGCAGCATCCATTATTTCATGCCATTTATCTGTATCAAAATCAATCCTGACAACCCCGCTTGTAGGTAGCCAATCAATTTCTCCATTTAGAAAATAATTGGCAAATCGAGTAAACCCGGGATTATGACCCACTATCATAACTGATTTGAATTGGTCATCAATACCAAAAAGTTGATCCAACAGTACATCTGTATCTGCATGGTAGATCCCATTGTGAAGTTCTATTTTATTATCGGGATAACCAAGGCCATGTGCAATGATCCGGGCGGTCTCATAA
>JAGLWB010000122.1 GCA_023133655.1 Bacteroidales bacterium | reverse complement strand
GAATTACTTACAAAGGTTTCGGTTAAGATACCAAACTTTGCAGGAGTAAAATTTACTCATCATGACCTGATGGAATTTAATTAGTGTTTAATGATTGAGAATGGGAATGAGAAATTTAATATGCTCTATGGCTGTGACGAAACACTTTTGTGCGGATTAGTCTTAGGAGCAAAAGCTGCTGTTGGCAGCACATATAATTATTTTTCACCTGTTTATCACAAACTTTGGGAAGCTTTTAATAACGGGGACCTGGAAGAAGCCCGTAATATGAAACGATTGTCCGTCAAAATAGTTGCACTCGTGAAAAAATATGGAGGAGCGGTGGTGTGCGGAAAATCGATTATGAACCTGCTTGGGATGAATCTTGGTCCCTGCAGGCTGCCAATCAGAAATCTGGACTCATCTGAAATTGATCAATTGAAAAAAGACCTTGAAGAAATGCACTTTTTTAATCCAAAGGAATTAATGCAAACAATTTAAACATGATGAAATAATCAATGAATACCGGGGGAATATTTACCTGTTGTATTACATGATTTTTCAGGATCATATCAAAATTTATGAAGGTTTTAGGTTAGGTTTAGGTTAGCGGGTAATTCCTCGGTCCAGGAATTTAAAATATTCTCCCGGTATCATTATTAATACAGTTACTAAAATGAACTTATAAACTGACAAAAATCCCAAATGTTCACTTAATCTAATCACTATGATGAAAAAAAAGCTATTGTTTAAAAAGAAAACAGAGGACCGCCACAGGATATTCAGGCTGGTCCTCCTGACGGGCATAATCCTTATTTATGCCTGTATTTCAACTTCTAGTATTTATGCTGCTGATTCTGAATCTGAATCAATACAGGAAGGAATTACTGTAACCGGTACAGTTACAGATGAAGATGGGCAAACCCTCCCGGGAGTAAACATTCTGGAAAAAGGAACAACCAACGGTACGATTACAAATGTTGATGGCCAATACTCCATCACAGTTGAAACAGGAGCCACCCTGGTAATCTCCTATGTCGGGATGCAAACCCAGGAGTTCCTGGTAACCAATCAGACTGTGATTGACGTGGTACTCAATCAGTCTTTAGTGGGGCTGGATGAGGTGTTGGTGATTGGATACGGAACACAGTCCAGGAGAACGTTAACAACTGCCATCACGAGCGTGAGCGCTGAAAAGCTTGAAGATGTGCCGGTAACTTCTGTTACTACCGCCCTGCAGGGGAAACTCGCCGGGGTTAGGGTATGGCAGTCAGAGGGAGGGCAGCCAGGAAGCAATGCCTCTATGCTTATCCGCGGTGGTTCATCCATTAACAAAAGTAATAACCCACTGGTAATCATTGACGGGATGGTACGTAGCCTCGATGATATAAATCCCAATGACATTGAATCTGTGCAGGTACTGAAGGACGCATCATCCACGGCCATTTACGGTGCACGGGCATCCAACGGCGTTGTGGTGGTTACCACTAAGAAGGGGAAATTAGGCAAAGCTGAGATCAATTTCGATGTGAACGTGGGGACTGCTACGCCCTGGAAATACCTGGACATGGTCAATGCAAGGGATTACCTGAGCGTGGTCCGGCCGGCCGTTGCCAGATCTCGTTATGCAAAAAACCTGGACGGTATTTTTCCATTTGGTACCGGGAATGGCGGGGATTCACCCCATAGTCCCTATATCCTGGGGGCTGGTGAATCTGTACCCGAAGGCTGGGAGTCCATGCCCGATCCACTCGATCCGGCACAAACCCTTGTTTTCCAGGACAATGACTGGCAGGACATTACCCTGAATACTGCATTGGAACGATATTATAACCTCTCCGCAAACGGGGGCACCGAGGCGATAAAGTATGCCGCCAGTATCGGATATACCGATACTGAGGGTATTTCTCTCGGGACCTATTTCAATCGGATCAATGGTAGGGCAAATGTTGATTTCAAGCTAAGAGACAATATTACACTGACCACCAGGATGGATCATTCTTCCGCCAAAACAAACGATTATTGGCGTGCATTCGATGCGTTTAACAGGTGCATATGGCTTGCGCCAACGTCAAAAGTATACCTGGAGGATGGCTCATATGCTGCAGGTAATAATGCTACATATGCTCCTATGACATGGTACAACGATGTATATAAGCAAACAGGTTACCTGTACCGCACCGGGATTGGAAGTTCACTGAACTGGGAAATCCTGCCGGGCCTTCAGGCGGAGTTTAGCGGTGATTATTACTTGAGAAACAGTACATTTGAGAGTTTTACGAAAGCCAATGTGTATAACTCCAACCGGGAAACAGAATTCGAGTATAAGCAGAAACGTGTATTCCAGGCCGAAGGCGTGTTAACCTATGATAAAACTCTCGCGGATAATCACCACATCAACGTGGTGGGCGGTATCTCCCAGATTCAGGTGATGGATTTCGAATCAAGTTCTGTGGCAGAAGGTGCCAGTTCAGATCTTATACAGACATTAAATGCCGCTCCTCTTAAGCTCGATGCTACCACAGAACGTTCCGAGGATCTGCTGATGGGTATGTTCGGACGTGTAACTTATGACTTCAGCAAAAAATACCTGCTGGGGCTTTCACTCAGGAGGGATGTCTCCTCAAGATTTGCCAAGGAAAACCGTGTAGGTTATTTCCCTGGTGCTTCTCTCGGCTGGATTGTTTCCGAAGAGAATTTCATGCAGTCAATCCCTGTTATCAACACCCTGAAACTGAGGGGGAGTATTGGACAGACGGGGAACAATGATGTAGCACGCTATGCGTATGGTGGAATATACATGGTTGGGAACAATTACTTTGGTATGGCAGGAACGCTTCCTTCCGAAATGCCCAATCCGACCCTTCGCTGGGAAACAACTACCCAGTGGGATGTCGGGTTTGACCTTGGATTGTTCGCTTACGACAGGGTCACCCTGCTGTTTGATTACTTTGATAAAATTACCAGCGACCTCATATTCAACGTCCCCCTTCCAAACGAATCAGGGTATAACAATATCGACCAGAACATAGGAAAGGTGAAGATCTATGGTACTGAAGTCGAATTGAGGGCGAGAATAATTGACAGGGGTAGATTCAAGTGGTCTGTCGATGCTAACATTGGTTATTTTATGAACAGAGTACTGGAATTGCCTGACAATGGTATTGATAAGAACCGAATCGGTGGAATATATGATCCGGTCACAGGAGAAGGGGTCGGAGGTTTAGCCGAAGGGGAAAGAATGGGCAGCATCCTGGGGTATGTCACCGATTTTATCATTGATAACCAGACGGAGGCGGAAAATGCACTTTTTGATGCGCTTGCTACCGGTTTTAGTCCTGTCGATGGTAAGAGAATCAAGGGCAGGAAGATCCCCGGTGATCAGGAATGGGTGGACCAGAACGGAGATGGAACCATTGATTCTTATGATCGGGTGGTACAGGGATACCACCTGCCAACCACAATAGGAGGAATCTCCAATACCCTGTCATACGGGAACTTTGGACTGAGCATTTTCTTAGATTACGCACTGGGACATACCGTTGAGGATGCCACTATACGACGTGCCTATGGTAATGTGAATAACGGGATGTACAACATCATGCGTGAAACCCTTACAGATACATGGCAACAGGAAGGTGATGTGGCTTCAGGCAAGGCTACCATGCCCAGGCTTGAACATCAGGACCAGAAGCATCAGAAAAATTATATGCGCGATTCAGACAAGAGTTCGTATAATGGAGATTACCTGTGCATCAGGGAATTAAGGCTCACCTATAATGCCCCCGCATCCTTTGCTTCCATCCTGCACCTGCAATCCCTGAGATTCAGCATTTCGGGTCAGAACCTGTGGTACTTTCAGTCGTATCCGGGCTGGGTTACTGAAAGCTCTATTCCTAGTTCTACTTACAAGGATGATGCCACTTATCCAATACCCAGGAAAATAATGTTCGGGATACATATTAGTTTATAAACGTCAAAATACTATAGAAATGAAAAGAGTTAAAATCATAACAGCAATATTGATCTTACTGTCCTTCATGGGCTGTGAGGATCAGTTTGATACAAAGCCATACAGTATACTAACCACCCAAAATATGTGGGGTCGTGAAAGCGATGCTCTTTCGGGCGTTACAGGTATGTATTCACAGTTCAGGTCAACATTTAATGGAGTTCCATACCTGGTCTATTTCGAATTCAGATCCGGTTTCTGGACGGTTGGCAAATCGGGTGCAGCCCAGTGGGATGATCTCTTCTTTAATACTCCTAATGCAAGTTCTACCCCTTCATTGGATTGGACCAATATATATAAGACGATCAATGCAGCCAACCTGGCCATAAAGTATATCCCGGATATTGAATTTGGTGTCCCGGATAACCAGGGCGACCTCCTGGCGGATGCATATCTTGTCAGGGCTTTCTGCTATTTCGCCCTGGCAAGACTCTGGGGGGATGTACCGCTATTGGTGACTCCGGTCGAATCACTCGATGCTGAAAACCTCTACCCGGTAAAGGAGGATGTGGCAACAGTGTTTACCCAGATTAAAGCTGACATTGACGAAGCCCTGAACCAGATAAATGATGATGGAGCGCGAAACAGGATCTATGCTACAAATGGAGGAATCAACATGTTGAAAGCGGATGTGTATTTATGGACCGCCAAAAGGATGGGAGGGGGAAATGCCGACCTGACCGTTGCCCAGGCAGCCGCAGATGCAGTGCTGGCCGACGGAAACTACCAGTTGTTGTCGGTATATGAAGATGTGTTCAGAGAAGAGATGAACGATGAAACCATTTTCTCCATCTATTTCGATGTTACTGAAGGGCCTGACCAATTCGGGGAAAGATTCACCTTCCAGGCAAACCAGGTTGAGGGTGCCTTAAGGGATAATCCCGTCCCCATTGGTGAATCGGCCAACTGGCATAGCTTCACTGATCTTTATGTCAATAATTACGTCAATGCCGACACAAATGACACACGATCAGGGGTTATTAACCAGGAAGTTTCCGGGGCCTCCGACGACTACAGGTGGGTGAACAAATACCTTGGAGATATCGTCAGTGGTACAAGGGTGGCCAGATCGGATACCCGGATTTACAGGTTTGCCGAAGCCATCCTGTTCAGGGCCGAGGCCCTGAATGCCCTGGGTAACACAGCGGATGCCGTGATTGAGTTGAATAAAATTGCCGAGAGAGCTTATGGTATAGCTGATTATTATTCGAACACCCTTACACAGACAGAGGTTGATGCAGCGATACTGCATGAAAGGCTCATCGAGTTCGGGTCAGAGGGCAAATCGTGGTTCGACATTGTCAGGTTTGGAAAGGCTTTTGAACTTATTTCCACCCTGGTTGGCAGGGAAAATGAGTACTCGGGAAATATTCTGTTGTTACCGGTGAATCCAAATACCATCACCAAAAACCCAAGTATTACACAGACACTTGGGTATTAAAGCAGCCACCCGGGTATTGATACAGAACAAAATACCAGCCAGGCGTGATCCTGGCTGGTATTTTGACCGGGT
>JAGLWB010000121.1 GCA_023133655.1 Bacteroidales bacterium | reverse complement strand
ATTTGCTGCAGATTTCCTTTTGTTACATTAGCTTTTACTGTATAAATACCTATTATTGCAGTATCGTTTAATGTATAATTGGCAGAAAAATAACCACTGGCATTTGTGTACACTGTTGTGTAGTTGACCACATTATTGTTCAGATCGGTCGAATTTAATTCGACGGCCGCCTGATCAACAGGCGTTCCATTGGCATAAAGAACCCTGCCGTCAATATAAACGGTATCACCAGGGTTGTATGGTCCTCCGGCATCCACCGTGACATTGAGACTTATTATCTTGAAGAATGTTAAGGTATCGGCTTTTGCATCCGATGTATCATTGGCATAGACCTGAACAATCCAGTATCCTTTGGATGCCAGCTCTTCCGGTACCGTATAATTGTATTCATAGATGTAGCCCTTGGTTATTCCAGAAATATTGGTCATGCTGACATTGTTTACCATAACAGTTGAATTGGGATGGATTAATTTTATCAGAACCGTATCAATATCGTCAGCCCCCTCCGGGTCAGTTACATTTACCCTTATTGTAACATTTTCGCATATTTCGAAAATATTCCTCTCTGTTAAAGAAGAATTATAGGTTTTTGGCGTTTCCATCGATGGAGGATGATTTTCTGCTGTAAAGGTTATATTGACTTTGATATAATCTGTTTTAATATGTGGGTAATACCAATTTCCTCCTCCTCCTCCTGTTTTGCGTGTATCATCATGTTGTTCGACCAGAACTGTCAAGTTCCCATCAGTATCAATGTAATTGCCAAAATTAGCGGTAATTTCTCCTGTTAAATTAACTTCACTATCACTGGTAGTAGTATCCAATTCTTCGTAGTTTTCATCATTATAATTCCAGATATAGAGAGTCGCTCCGTCAGTATCAAAATTGTATTCGTGATAACCTATTCCATTCCAGAGAACATAAATTTTAGTGATAGTTTCTGCACTTTCCGAGATATTAAATACAAAGCGATGGGCTGTATAGTAAAACCTAAAATAGTCGTCGGTAGTATCGTTCTGGAAATCACCATCATCGGTCTTGATTTTATTATATTGATCGGATGTAAATTGAATAGCAGGTACATTATTGCTAGTAGGTGGCTCGGCAAGGTATATCTGATAACGATAGGCCCATTTATTTGTCCCGTTACCAGAACTGAAATCGTAGGTGGTCTCTTGGGTTCCAGCCGTCGTAAAATTGAAAATGGATGAGTTGGAGTAAAGCGAATTATTGGTTCCATTGTAGCTGTATGCGGAATAATAGTACTTGGTTGATGGAGATAAACTGGTCAGTGATATGTTTACGGGTGTATTGTTATCCCAGCCACTCCAGGTATAGCCAGATAGGTCAGAATTCAGGGAATACTTGACCCTGTTATCAGAATCGGATTGGTTTGTGGTCCAATTGATGTATACCTGAGAGTCGGTTGGCGTTGAATTCGTTACATTGCTGATAAACGGGGCGGAGTTGTTGTCACCTGTGGCATATTCGATTTTTAGATGTTCGTAATCAAGACTAGTATCTGTTTTGCTTTTTATCCAAGTCCATTTGTAGCGCAAGCTCACATTATTTGCTTCGGTTACTGTGTTGATATAACTATTTAAATTACAGCTATGAGTAGTTTCGGCTTTTGTTTCTGCAGGATTACATACCACAGTCCATGTACTTCCATCCCACCACTCAATAGTAAGATTTGCCTTATCCCCGTCGGTATCTTCAATGTGCTCACAGTAATAAGTCACCGATGTAATAGTACTCCCAGTCGGTATGCCATTATCACTCCAGTTTGATTCGATGTAATCAGTACGGTCGGGATCTTCGACAGTAAGAGTCGCACGAATGTTATTACTTGTGTTAACTTGGGCTAGTACATCATCATCATCATCATTCACAGCAGTATCTGGAGGCTCATCAAAGGTAGTGGGATCAACAGCCACCCACCAAGGTCTGGCTTCGGTAAATGTCTCATTCCCGTAATCAATCTCCACAGGCCCCAGCTGGTACAGCTTCGGCCACTCCATAGGCACCGAATACGAATAATTCACCGAGGTCCTGTTATTCACAAGACTGCGCTGCCAGGTCAGCACCTTCAGGTTGTCTGCCTCCACCACACTGGCATCAGTATAAACCTCAAAAACCGCAGGCACATATTCCCATATAATAATACTACCAGCATCAGTATACGAGATGATATCGAGACCTATATCGAATGTATCGTACTTCGTAGGGTCTATCTTGCCCTGTGCATGCCTGATAATATCAAAATCATATTCGCTTTGCACCATGAAATACGTATCAAACCCGCTCTCACTGCCCTCAATAATAGCAGTGCACGAGATATCATACTGTCCCTCACCACCTGTCAAATAAGCAGCCTCATACACGCCAGGATCAAGGGTCTCCACTATACTGCCTGTTACAGTAGAGAAATATTCCACGCTGCCCTCAGGTGCTGTCACATTCATCCGGATACTGGCATCGCTTACCGGAACACCTGCGCTGTCCAGTACCACGATCATTATCTCAGCCATCTCACCCGGCTGGTAGATGCTCTTTTTTGTATTTACCGAAGTGCCGTTATAGACCAGGGCAAAGGTGGACAGGGAATCAGTTGAAGCCCTTACCATATTGTTCACCGGGTCCACAGTGGAATCCAGTGTAACCCAGGCCCCGCCCGAGAAATGGGCAATCTGCAACTTATTCTCATCCAGGGACCCGATTTCATCATCCGAATAGTGGATTTCAATATCTGCGCTGTCATATTTCAAATTTGTTGCATGTATCTCTACGAATTTTACCGGGATCCTGTTCGGATCAATAGCTGCAGGGTTGTGTCTGGCATAATTCTCAAGAATGATCTCGCCGCCGGAAGAGTACGAAGATTTAAACACAACTGCAATATCTTTTTCCACCAGTGCATCGATCTCGATATAACCCGGTTTGGGCAATTCATCAACAGACAGAGTATGTCCGCGTTTTACTATCCTGGGATTTTTATTATAATCGTAAGTCTTTATCTCAACTGTTAACGGTGCATTCGTATTATCAAGCACCCTCACGCCAACCGGGGTGATTTTGCATAACGCAAAAATCGATAATGAATCCAGGGACGTTGTGATAGTATTATTTGCAGTGTCCACAACTGCCGGCAGTTCTTCCCATTCATTATAGGCAAAGGTCTCGGATAACCTGTAAATGCTATGATTCCCGGAAATATCCGGGTAATAGAGCGTCAAATTCACGCCTGAATACCCCAGGTTCTCGGCCCCGATCATTAGATATTTTACAGGCTCACCAGGAGGTGAATAATCCCCTGCAGGATTATTGGTCCCGAAATCTTCAAGTAAAATAACCGGATTTGAGGAATCGGTATTTAATGTAAAATCCAGCCTGGTATTTGTTTCACTGGAATATATATTAAGATGGGAACCGGAAGGTGCCTCATCTAACGTCAATGTTCCAGCTGACCCGGCAATAATATTCCCTTCCGGCCCGATAATGGTAATTTCACCAGGCTGGGGGATGCCTATTGAATTAAGTAAAGAAACATCACCGATCGTGATATTTTGCGATTGGGCCGTGCTGTCTGTAATTGAAACCGCAAATATTGAGGTCGAATCTATATCAGTCCACACCGCTTGATTTATTTCATCTATATGTGTGGGAAGTTCGATCCATTCATTATATGCAAAAGTTTCAACATATTTGAATATTTTCAATTTACTTGTGTCAATATCCTCATCCAAACCAGAATAGCTGATTGCCATTCGTAAATTACTGTACGATAGATTAACGGTGTCCACGGATACATATTTTAACGCTGATCCGTAAAGTTCGTAATTACTGGTAGGATTTGATATGCCGTAATCCGCTACCCTGACAACCGGATCAAACGAATCACCGTTTATTGAAAAATCTAATAAGATATTATTATCATTTGATTCAATGTTTAAATGAGAACCAGGATTGATTTTTTCAATGCTTAACGTATTAGTGAAATCCGATACTTTTGAAATCCCTGCATTATCATATAAAGTTACCATACAAAAAAGGGGATTATTGTTACCATCAAGAATATTGAGAGTTCCGAAACTGAAAGTTTCATCTTGTGGTAGACTTTCATTTAATATATCTGCACTTTCTCCAGGTGAGGAGGAGTTTACTCCTGTTGCACTGCCCAGAGCTAAATAAACCAGGAAAAATACAATTAAGATTATAATATTTCG
>JAGLWB010000120.1 GCA_023133655.1 Bacteroidales bacterium | reverse complement strand
CCTGACTCAAAGTCTATTTGTAATGAATAGAGAATTTATGAATACCTACATTTTATCTGGTTCAGGGAATAGTTATGTTTCCAGTCATAATACCTGGAATAATATTTTTTGCAATCAGAATGCTTTGACTTTATATAATGCAGATGGGCTAACACCTCAACAAAAAGATACTGTTATTCAATGGTATGAGACAATTTATGACAAACATATAAATGGTTTTATTCCGTGCTGGACTTATTATCGCGATGATGATGGTGGTTGGAATTGGGGGGCTGCTTATGCAATGTGGTCATTGGTAGATCAATTTCAGCTTTTTGAAAATATGCATATTGGCACAAATAAAAATTTCTATACCGATTTACCCTGGGTACAAAATAGCATCAATCAATATGTTTATTTTATGCAACCCAATAATAAATGTATTCATTTGGGTGATGGACAAACAGGAATTGCAGCTGACAGGGTTATGTATTTACATGGACGAATTTATAATGACCCTCGAAGTTTATGGCTGGTTCAATATTGGTCGGATGATCAATTTATGACGTGGACTATTCCAAAATTTCATAAACTTTTATACAAAGACTTTACAATGCCTACGGTTACTCAGCCTGACTTACCATTAGATTGGTGGACTGATAAAGTGGGCTTGTCAGTAAGTAGGTCGTCATGGAATAGTGATGCAACAATGATTACTTTTTTTAATTCACCAAGCAAAAAAGCCGCACACGAGCACCGGGACAATAATTCTTTTGCCATCTTCAAAGACCAACCATTATTGCTTGATGCCGGACATTATGATTCTTTTGGCAGTTCACATTACCGTAATTATTATCAAAGAACCATTGCACATAACAGCATTTGCGTTTACGACTCAACTGATACTTACTCATGTTTTGGTCAGCCTGCTTCTAACGATGGTGGTCAAATAGAGTCTTATGCACTTATGAATTACGATGAAATATTTCTTCCTGAAAACCAAAGAGGACAATGGATACAGTTTGCTTCAGGTACAAATTATGAATATAATATTGCAGATGCACAACTTTCCTACGATTCTACAAAACTTGATTTTTTCAGAAGGAGATTATTGTATATAAAACCCGGAAAAGTTATTATCCTTGATCATGTTCATTTAAAAAACACGGCAAGCAATCAACGAGATATTAAATGGATAGCGCATTTTGCAAAAGAACCTACAATTAATGGTTCAATTATACATGTCACTGTGCCAAATCATGTAGAATCTTACGATGGAAATTCTTATGCTTCAATAAATGGTAATGGTAGTATTGCTATCAAGACACTTTTACCAACTAATTCAAATGCAACATTGATTGGTGGAACTGGTTACGAATATTGGGTAGATGGCACAAATTACCCGCCAAATCCACCTCCTGATTCTACCGTTTTAACAGCAGGAAGATGGAGGATAGAAGTAAAACCAATAATAATTATGGATACTTCAATTTATCTTCATACAATAGCTATTGGAGATTCAATTGATGTTGCAGTGGCAAGTGGTCTTGCTCTGCAAAATACAACTTCAGTTGGTGCTGATTGGAACGATACACTTTACTTCTTTTCTGCAGATGCAGATATAGGAAAAGATTATCACATTTTCACGAATGTAACTGGTGGTAGAACAATTGAAATATTTGCTACTGATCTTATTGTTGGTTCATATTACGTTAAAGTTGACGGAATAACAATTGCAACTGTTTCTACAGATGGAAACGGAATTTTACAATCATCTTTAATCCTTACTGCCGGGAGTCATATGGTAGAAATAGTATCAACCACTGTTAATATAAATGGACTTTACAAAATGAATTCTTTAACTGTTTTTCCAAACCCTACATATTCTGAATTAAATATTGTGCTTCAATCATCATCATTTCCACTTGAAATAAATATATATGATGTTAATGGTAAATTAGTTATGAGAAACACTAATCAAATAAGGTTAAATATTTCAAGTTTATCAACTGGCCAATATTATATTCTGGTAAAACAAGACAATAAGCATTACTCAACAAAATTTATAAAAAAATAGTTGCAAAAAACAAGAAAATATAAAAAGGAAAGAATGGTAGCCGATAATAAAAGCTCATAAATCATGGCAAAATATCATTCCCATTGCCCCCCAAAAACCGGACACAATAAAAATAGAGAGTTTATGCAAAAATTATTATATTTACGTTGTAAAAAAATTATGTTGGTTTGAAGTGAATAAATCCTAATTCATGAAATGTCTTTTCAAATAGTTCCGGTATGAAAAAAGCAATAAATCTGACTAAAATCCTATCCGTTTTTTTAATTATTTTTTCATTTTCATTTGCCCTGTCACAAAGCAATTTTGGGTCGGAAACAATTATCAATTATGAATTCAGGGCTAAGGAGATAAAATTTGATCACAACTATGAAGTTGACCGGCCCGATCCAAAACCGTTTGAGAAATCGGTTAAAATGAAAAATAGTGCTTTGAACTCTGCATACTTTGGAGGTGTCGGAGGTATTTCCTTCGATCAAACTGCACAACCTGCAGGCTCACTCAAAATTGTATCTTTTTATTTAAAATACAATCCCACTAACGAAGATGGCTCTCGACTTGAATTGAAGATAAACGGGAAAGATATCCGGGTTAGATTACCTGACTGGATATTAATACCTGTTGCCAATTATTCTAACAGCCCATACTATTCATGTTTTACACTTTTTGGCAAATTACAAAATTCCGAACTTGAGAACGTTGTTGTTGAAAATGCGGGACGAGTAATGAATTACCACCCTGCATTTGATAATACGTTACTTGGGCTCAGAATTGCTTATATGGACATGCTGCTAGTGTATCTTTTTTCTAGTGATTTACCTAAAGATAAAACAGGGAACTATATTTTAGGGAATGGTGAAACTGCACCCGATGTCCAGCAAAACAAAAGAGGTCGAAGTGATTTATCACAGCACATGATAAAAGTTGAAAGAAAACATGGGCTTACTTCTAGGTCGTACATTATTTGCGACTATAATCAAAGCATTGTGTTCAATATTAATGTGGATTCATTATATGTTTCAGGCTATCCTTATTATTATTGCTGGAGGTATAAAATGGATGAACCGGACTATGATATTAATTCAGTTGGACTTAAAATTTCGGAAGATTATCAAAATATTATTAAGGAAAAAAAATCTATAAACATGCCATTTAGTTTTCAAGACTGGGTAATTAATGAAATGGTTGATGCTGCAGAGAAATATGATGGAAATTATAATTTTTATGAAGCAGGTGATTTCGTGGAATTGATAAAAATCAAAAACAGAGAAAAGCGAAAAAATTTTCTTACTAATTACGACCCGCAATCTTTATTCAATCTGCTTGTGGAAACTGAGGCCTATATGGATGCCAAAAGTGTAATCTTTTTGCAAGAATACAGCAATGACTTATCAAACAAAAGCAATCTTTTTGAAGCATCTAACCCTGCCGTTTGGAAAGCCACCCTCAATACATTGAGATATTCGGCCTTTTTCAGATATTGCAAAGAAAAATTTCCTGAGGAATGGAATAAATTCATAAATCAGATTAAAGATATCCATCCCAGGCCATTAGTTGAAACCCCGACAATTTTTTACCCCTCTGGAAACACTAAAGTTGAGCAGGCAATTGCAAAGGAATAAAATTATTTTAGGATTAAAAAAAATATAGTTTCAGGTCATGGGGGTTAATCCATATCTTTTTATTAGTTTTTCATCTCGCGACATACCACATGTCAGAGAAATGATGGCTGCAATGGACTTGCAGGGAATAGATTTCTGGGATTATTCTCATGATCTCCAAAAGATCGAGGTTGGAAATGATATTCCTAAGGAACTTAAAAAAGAAATTGACCGGTGCGATAAAATGGTTGTGATAATAAGTAACTCAAGCATTGACCCTGATATTGGGAAATATTGCAGATTTGAAATTGAATATGCCAGAACAAAAAAATTCGACAAAAAAAATAAATTCATTCCTGTTATATTGCTGCCAATTGAGTTAAAAAATCTTTCGTTTCCTTATGATATATTTACCGATATATTACATTTGGACTACAAACCTTCCAGCCCAAAAGGCATTGTTGATTTTACACAGAAAATCTGCCAACGTCTTGATAAAACATATATTCCTCCGGTCGAAGCCCATCCAAACCTCCCATTCTGGAAATTTTTCAGAAAGGAGGTTGAACATATGGCCCATTCAAATGCTGAGCATATTTCATTAATGCGTGTTTTGGGAGAATTTTTGGAATTTTTTAAAACTAATGATTTTGAGGAAGCTCTATTTTTAATTACTTATTTTATCCAATCTGCTAAATATAAACTACCCGGTTATCCTTTGTTTTATCCCCAAATTGTTAAAGCCCTTTGCGAAACAAAACTCGAAAAATTTGATGATGCTATGAAAAGTTTTCACGAGGCTGGGAAAGTCGATCCTAATAACCAGGATGTGATCGGAGGAATGGGAATTGTTTATTACAAGTTAGAAGAGTATTCCAAAGCGAAAGAATGTTTTCAGAAAATTATTAAACTTTTTCCATATGATCACACCAATGCCAGGATCAATTTATTAACCACAAAAATGTCGTTGAACGAACCGGTGTCTGATAAAGAAAAAGAATTTCTTTTTCATGTAAACCTTGAAGCATATCCGGAAGATTTGCAATTAGCAGTCCTTAAAAGCAGATCAAGATATTTATACATGTCAGGCAGTTTTCTGGAACTCAATAATCTATGCAAACAAATTTTAAAAAAAGAAATGTATGATACTACTACGGTTATATTTTATTATATAAGCTTGCATGAATTAGGGTTTGAAAAGGATGCACTTTGTTTTCTCGAAAAGCAAATAAATAATCCGGGAGAGAAAGTCAGACTTAATAGAATGGAATTGTACAGTCAGCTTGCCGATTATTATACAAAGGCTGAGTCATTCATTCGGGCAATCAATATCTTTGAAAATCATTTATTGAAAAATGATGAAACAAACCGACGACACATGATAAGATTTGCCCGGCTTTTAATTCATACCGAAAATTTCGGGAAGGCAAAGATTGTATGCGAACAAATACTTACCGATAAACCGTTTAATCTTCCAAAATCCAACGAAGATTTCTATTACGATGGCTTTGCAAATTATTTATTGGGGCGGTATGAAAGAGCAAAATATGACTATGAGCGATCAGGAAACTACGACACATATTATTCTAAGTTATAAACTTAAATGAATTTATTATCGCATAACAAAATGAACAACATCATTTTTCCCGGATTACAGGTTCACCGCATGGAATTTAGCTATTTTTTCCTCACCACCTTTAACTCCACCAGACTCAATATATTCGGAATATTTTTTACAGCCTCCCGGTCATAGTTTTTTATGCTTTCGGGAAGTTTATTCCAGTCAGTCAGGTATGGAGTTTTTCGGGTTTTATCATTTTCTTTCGAAAATGTTACATCAGGATGCAATAGATCCATTGACCAGGTGAAGGCAACTTATAACAATACCCATAAGGTGAATGCGGCTTCGTCCAACTTGTTATAGATCACATTAATCTCCCCTTAAACTTGCAATACACGACATGATTGACTATATTTGTCTGACCAACTCGATATAAAACACTATTTCGTTACACAGCATAATAAAGACAAAGTTTGAAACTAAATCATCTAAATATAATCATAAAAAATAAACAGATGAAAACAAAAACCCTCCTTATCACATTAATTGGCCTGCTGGCTGTAATCACCCTGATTTTTCAGGCATGTAAAAAAGAAGACGAACCCAACAAATCCCCAAGCTGCGAAATAACTACACCATCTGATGGGGAAGAGTGTACGCAAGGTGAAATTGTCACGATTTCAGTTGTTGCCGCCGACAGCG
>JAGLWB010000012.1 GCA_023133655.1 Bacteroidales bacterium | reverse complement strand
CGTTTCCTGTCAAAGGAGAAGAAACGCTACAAATACCTGTCACACTGCCATGTTTCGGTGATATGGAAACTATACATTCAGATGCTGAAATACAATCAATCTATATTAATACATTAAACTCTGCGAATGATTTTTTTGTATTTTATATACATCCTTCGTACGAACCAGTATTCAAATTGACGATGTTAAAGGACATACTTTGTTATATAAAAGACAATGATAGATTTAATCCTGTAATAATGTCAGAAATTGCGAAACATATAGATTCCAGGATTGATTGATGTCATGAAAATACTTCAGATATATGAACTAAGGCCCTATGAATGTGGTGCGGGAGGTGTAGAAGTTGTAATTGCTGAAACGTCAAAACGCCTTGTTGAGATGGGGCATGAGGTTACTATACTCTCAGGTGCAAACTCAAATATAGATGAGGAATATATTGATGGTATCAGGGTCAAAACTGTGGATTTTCTCGGTTCTATGGGCCGTTCCTGGAATCCATCCAATCTTACATTTGGCAGGCAGCTAATGTTTCCTTTATCTGCTATTTTTAATAGGTTAGGGTCATTTGATATTTATCATGGGCATATTTATTCTTCCGGACTGGTCGCGAATTTGCTGGCCAGAATGAATGGTGGGGTGGCAGTGAACACCATACATGGTTCGTATTATCCTGTATGGAATGTGCTGACCGATCCAATAAGTGCAGCATTCTATCAAAATGTTGAACGAATATTGGCACCTGCATTGGCAAGAATATCCGGAGTACAGATACATACAGGGGAATATTTTGCAAAGCAGGTACTTAAATGGGGTGTTCATGAGGATAAGATCAGGGTGATACATAACGGTGTTGATGAAAAGCGTTTTAATCCAGATGTTGAACCTATCCTGAAATCCGATGTTCCTATTGTCCTTACAGCCAGACGTCTTGTAAAGAAGAACGGGATAGATTATCTGGTCCGGGCTATGAAAGATGTGCTGCGTACGAATCAATGCAGGTTGATCATCCTGGGCAGGGGACCCGAATGTGCAAATCTTAAGAGGCTTGTCTTTTCTTTGGGCATTGAAGAGCATGTTGACTTTATAGGAGCCATCCCGCACGATGAGATGCCTGGATACATAGCGACTGCCGATGTGGTGGTTGTGCCAAGTATTATTGAAGCATCCAGCCTGTTCATGCTGGAGGCTATGGCCATGGGAAAAGCTGTTGTGGCAACTGATGCGGGCGGTCTTCCTGAAGTGATGGATGAAAACAGTGGTATTCTTGTTCCGGCAATGAATGAAAAGGCACTGACATGGGCTATTGTGAAATTGTTGGATGACTTGGTATTACAAAGGAAGCTTGGTAAATGTGCCCAAAGGCTTGTGATTTCCAGGTTTACATGGGACAAGGTTACAAAACAGATAGAAGAAGAATATTCAAGGCTGTTGGAGCTGGATTGACTGCCTGGCAATTCTGTAATGCCTGGCTTTTCTGAGATATAGGTATGCGAACAGCATGTAATATAATCCGAACATAATATATCCGATCACTTCATGGGCGTTAGATAGTGCTTGCGAGCCGAAGTAATAACCTGTCAGTACCAGCACCACCAGACGCACTATATTCTGTACAAAAGTGCCAATAATGCCGAAAATGAAAAAAAATGCTGCGTCCTTCTTAGGCAGGGGTATATCTGCCATCATCAATGCAAAAATGGCTATGAATAAAGCAAGCGCTGCAACACCGGTGCAGGCAGTGTTTATAATAATTAATATGTTCTCTTCGGTCAGAGAAAAAATACGTATAGAATAATTGGAAAAATTGACCGGAATAAATATAGACGATATTTTGACTGTAATCCAGGTAATGAGTTGTAGAAAAGATTCGCTGGGATGCTGTTCTGCAAATTCAGGAAATGCTATGGAAAAGCCATAGATACTCAATAAATACGTGGGAAATATTGCGAATTTCCCAATAACAAGAAAGCAAATGCCAAGATATCCTAAAATTATTTCAAATACTATATATGGTAAGTCAACATTTTTCGGCATTAAAACTGATAAAAATATTAATACACTACCTAAAATAAAATATACACGTTCGATTTCTTGATTTTTGCTTATTTTATATGATTCTTTAATATTCGATCTTGTTATGAAAAATATGATGCATAGCAGTAAAACCACATATGGATACAATCCTGTCTCAGCAATATTTTGAATTTGAGAATAAATCGATGTGTTTGATAATATCAAATAGGTATTTGCTGTAATGATAATAAAACTTATCAGAAGTATAATTTTCTTAACAAGTAGTTCATTTTTGATTACATTCATGAAAATCAAATTTTATTTCATCAAACGGTTCTGTCTGGTTGTCAAAAATAACAACATAACTGGCATTATTAATATTATCAATCCTAAATACTCTTGAAACGCCACATTCCTTGTCGGGTAGGAGATAAAATGTATCGGAATTGATATAAGAATTGTCAACATAAAATTGTATGGTAATATTATGTGGTTTTTTATAAATATTATTTATAAAAATTTGAATATCTGTAAAATTTTCACTGTTTGCTATAAAATCAATTCGTTTGCTATTTATAATATCATCATGTTCAGCATCCTGCTTTAAGTTGAATGAAATTATGACAAACAAATATATTATGATAAGTAAACTGATTATGTAAAGTATTTTTATTTTCATGCATTATTATGATACTATTTTTTTCCTTAATATAAAATAAATACTTATAAATGAAATTAAGACAAAAATATATGATGAAAATTCAGGAAGCACTACTGAAATAGTTTCATAATCAAGCGGTGTTCCCCCTCCAATAATATCACCAGATCCATAATCTAATTCATGTTCTTGGTAATATATATACCAATCACCTTCATTTCTAACTCTATAATAAGAAAAATAGTCATACTCAGTCCCGTTATACGTTAAGTTAGAAAAATAATTTACAGTTTGAGAATACGAATCTCCACCAAAATCCTGTAACCAATTAAATTTCATTGAACCACTATTGTTATCAGCACAAGCCCATGAAGAATCAGCATAAATATTAACTACTTGACCCATAGATGGGCTAGCTGGATTTATTACAAAGGTGTACTCAATCTCTGCCAATGATGGACCTGTAAAAAACAATAAAAACAGACCAAGTATTAATAAAAATAATCGAACAGCATTAATTTTCATCGTATCCCTCCGACAATCATAGCAATTTGCGTGAACACTATTCCCACAAATATTACAAACAATATTGCAGATAACCTGCTGAACCGTACCCTTAAATCACCTATAATAGTAAATGTCCTATCCAACAGTTTCGGTTCAGTCAATTCAAGATAGATTAGAAGGATGATCAACACAATGCTGAACACTAATCCCACGTTCATTGAATCACTGGTGCTGAAGGTTTCATCATAGAATCCCATGGAGCTGATCACGCTGGTGGAGCTCATCAAAGAAGTTGAAAATGTGGCAAATGATACAAAACTACTCCATACCTGTGGTGGATATGCTGGCAGCGAGATAATCTTATCGTGATTTCCATTATCCGACTGGGTCTTGACCATAAAAGTCACTTGCTCGCCCAGTTCGAGCGCGTTCAGATATGTATACTGGAACTGCTTGCTGGTACTTGGCTCCAGAACTGTACTGCCACTCATTACCACCTGGCCATTGGCATAGAACTGGTATTGGGTGTCGGATGTTTCAGAACTGGGGTTATTCAAAGAATAGGTTACAATGATGGGAGTATTTTCCCTGGGAACCTCGGGTATAACAGTCATGGTAATAGAGTCATCCAGTGTATTAGTACTACAAGCAAAGCTGGCTAACACAAAAATTGCAAACCATAATACCATGGTTCTAAAGATTAATCTATTATTATCTGTCCTATTTCCCACAATTAAATCCTCAAATATTTAATGCTAATCATTTTTTATATTATATATCTCTTTTTGTTTATGTCGGAATAAAATGAAATTGTTTTCCCAGTATAATTATATTTTAGCCATATGTTAAATTCTATGGTAATGATGTAGTATCAAGGGATGCCACTGAGTGAGCAAAGTTCGCGAAGACAGTATTAGTTCAACGTTGCGTACTTTGCAGCGCAGTATAATCAAAATTAAAGATTTTTCAGCCATGGCCGCCTTCCTCCAGTCCCCTGACCAGGACCATTAGATTGCACTGATTCAAAATGAGAAATTGAAAGCAGATTGGTGTCAAGCTGTGGCAATATCCAGTATTTCTAGAAATGATTGATTTTTTCTCTCCTTATGAGTAATTCATTGAACTATAAAATCCGTTACTAAACCTTTGGCATTTAGCCAGTAACAAGAGCGTAAAAAATTTGTGTTGATCTGCATAAATCCGTGTCTGAATTAACTAAATAAAACTAAAAAATATACATTTTAAACAGTTGTGTTGCTGTCATCTACAAAAAAGAAAACAAAACAATATTTAAATAAACTACAATCATCATAAATCAAAAATGACCCGGAAAACGTACAATTTGATTCCTAAAAAAATATCCGGACTTCTTTATCACCTGCATGATCCATTATTTAAGAATTCAGTGTTCATTATGCTCACATCCGCCTCAAGTGCCGGATTTGGTTTTATTTTCTGGATGATATCAGCAAAGCTCTATTCTGCAGAGGATGTGGGTATTGCAACTGCCCTTATCTCCTCAATGGCATTTATAGTGCTGCTGTCCAGGTTCGGGCTGGACATTTCTATTATCCGCTTTTTCCCAGGAAACGATAAGAGCAGGATTTTCAGCACGTCCGCTATTATTTCCACATTTTTTGCGTTGGTCTTTGGTGTGGTATTTATAGCAGGTGTGGATGTATTCTCACCCAAGCTCCATGTGCTGAGAACACCTCTTAATGCAGCGCTCTACCTGATATTCCTTGCTGCAGGTTCCGGAACTTCTTT
>JAGLWB010000119.1 GCA_023133655.1 Bacteroidales bacterium | reverse complement strand
GAGCTGGATTGGGATTTTTATAAAAAGAAATACGGTAATATTTCCCGGATGGACAGGATATTTAAAGCAGAAGGAAAATCACCTGATGATTTTAAAGTGGCTAAGCAGGCTGATACACTGATGGCCTTTTATAACCTGGGCAAACAAGAAGTGGGTGATCTTATCCAATCACTAGGATACAATATACCTGTTGATTATTTTGAAAAAAATCTTGAATATTATTTTGCCAGAACATCCCATGGCTCTACCTTAAGCCGGGTTGTTCATGCCAGCCTTTCCAATATAAGTGGTGGCAGGGAGTTGAGCTGGAAGCTTTTTTCAGAGGCACTATCAAGTGATTTTCAGGATATTCAGGGAGGTACAACGGCTGAAGGCATTCATTCAGGTGTAATGGCTGGCACCGTCTGGCTGGCTATGACCTCTTATGCAGGGTTAGATCTTACTCAGGAACAGGTAAGGTTTTCCCCCAATCTTCCTGATCATTGGAGGAAGATCAGTTTTAGAATTGCCTTTAAAGGAGTTGATTATCATTGTGAAGTTTCAAAAAAGGGAGTTAAGATTGATGTTTTTTCCACTCGCAAATAGGCCATCATCATACGAAAATCATATTATTAATCGATAATCTAAAATCTTTAATCAATGTTAGGAGACGTATTATTAATCGAAGAAAAACACCGGAATGCCGGGAATGACATCGTAAACCGGATATTAAAAGTAAAAAGAGATAAATTTATTGTTGGCATATCCGGTGAATCCGGATCAGGCAAAACCGAACTGGCTCATGTTGTGGCCAGGGGGCTCCGCCAACAGGGAATTATGGCGAAACCTATTCATATTGATAACTATTATATCACTCATCCTTTAGAGCGAACTGCCTGGAGAAAAAAACATGGAATTGAACATGTAGTGGGTTATGATGAATACGATTGGGAAACTATATATAGAAATATAAACGATTTTAAAGAGAGCAAAGTTACAAGCATGCCATGTGTTGACCTGGTTACGGAACAGGTTGATACATTAATTACGGATTTTGATGGAATTGATATGCTGATCATCGATGGTTTATACGCTATTAAGACAGAAGGTATAGACTTGCGTGTTTTTATCGAGCTTACGTACCATGAAACAAAAAAAGCACAAGTTACCAGAGGCAAGGAACCACAGAACGAATACAGGATGGCTGTTCTGGAGCAGGAACACAAGATGGTTCAATCGCTTAAAAAAAGTGCCGATCTACTTGTAAATAATAACTATGAAGTTGTGGGGATTTAGCTACTTCCCTTATAAGATTTAGCCTTTTGAATCGTCATCTTATTTCATCCACATCTGTCACAAATAATACCATAATTGCAGCAATTATCATAGATGCCCCTCCAAGTACCAGTGCGAAAATGGGTTGGTCGCCGGCAATATTCTTCACAAAGAAACCAAGAAGAGTAGCTGCCAAAATTTGTGGGATTACGATAAAAAAGTTAAATATTCCCATGTATGTACCCATTTTATGTGAAGGCAATGAACCAGTCAGGATTGCATAAGGCATAGCAAGGATACTTGCCCACGCTAACCCAATGCCCAATTCTGAAACCATCAACATAGTTGGGTTTTTGATGAAATAAAAAGATATAAGGCTGATGCCTCCTATGATAAGGCTGATGAAATGGACGGTTTTACGGTTTGTTATCCTGGCCATTGCAATTAACAGGAAAGCCATTATAGCAGCAAAACCATTATATACAGCCATTAATATACCCACCCAGTCTGCACCGGTATTATATTGTTTTTGAATGTATTGCAGCCGTTTAAAAACCGGTTGCTCCAGTTTGATATCCTTTTGATGTTCGGGATCGGCAAAGAATTTAATTACACGGACTGAAGATATTACATATTCATTCCCGGCTTCAATCTTATTCGAATAAATATCAAGATCCTCGCGAATGCCGTGCAAATTTCCCTCAAATTTTATTAAGGCGTGATCATCAAGACTATCAATAGTATGAGATAAAATAGTTACCATCGAACGATCAAGCTTCATATCGTATTTTGTACTGGTAACAGCTGCTGTAGTGTATATCCACATGGCAAAAAGGGCAAACCATGAAAAAAACTGAACGAATGCCAGTTGTTTCATGGTAAGAGGCATCTTAAACAGGTCATTAATTACGACAACAAGCCCGTTATTAATTTTCCCGGCTTGTGTAAATAATCCCACAATAATCTGAATAATACCAAATACCAAAAGGCCGCCTCCCAGGATAAACAATTCAGCTGCAAGTGAATACCGGTAAATAAGGAAACAAATTAAGACACCTGCAATGATCCAGAGTATACTGCTTTTGAAGAATCTGGATTGATGAATAGGGATTTCGCGATTTTCGTCTTCAATACGCCTTTCTATTTCTGATTTCCTGAAAGCCTCAAATTCTTTTAACTCTTCCGGAGAGTACTCTTTGGATTTGATTACGGTCCACAATACAGCCAGAAAAAATATGATCCCACCAATATAAAATGAATACTTCACCGAAGGAGGGATCTCACCTTCCGGGGCGATATTTGGTATATTGAGCCAATTTGTCATGATATAGGGCAAGGCAGATGCAACTACAGCTCCTGTCCCAATAAAAAAGCTTTGCATGGCAAAACCTTTGGTGCGCTGTTCAGACGGCAACATATCGCCGACAAAAGCCCTGAAAGGTTCCATTGAAATATTAATGGAGGCATCCATGATCCAGAGCATCCCGGCTGCAACCCATAGAGTAGGGGAGTTGGGCATAACCAAGAGAGCCAGTGAAGCTAAGATGGCCCCAACCAGGAAATAGGGTCTTCGACGGCCAAGCCGGTTCCAGGTGTTATCACTCATATGCCCTATGATTGGTTGAATAATCAGCCCTGTAACAGGTGCAGCTATCCAAAGAATAGGAATGTCTTCTACCCTGGCGCCAAGTGTTTCAAAAATCCGGCTGATATTTGCATTTTGTAAGGCAAATCCAAATTGTATCCCTAAAAACCCAAAACTCATGTTCCATATTTGCCAAAAGTTTAATCGTGGTTTCTGCTTCATTGCTTAATAGTTATTATTTCTTTGTTCTTGAATCTTGGTTTTTGTATCAAACGTATAAAAAACCGGTCCACTGAATAGTGTCCGGCTTAAGGCTGTATTGTGTCAAATACTTAGTGAAAAATAATATTTCTTACTCGTCAAAATCTTCTTCATGAGGTAGCGACATATGAGATTGAACTATGTACCACTCTCCTTCTATTTTCGAAAGGACACCTGTAAATCTAACCCCTTCATAACTTACAGGTTTTCCTTTGTAAATGAAATTATAATTGATAATCTCAGAAAACCAGGCGGTGTTTCCGGTTTCATTAACAGTTATGATCTGATCACCTACTGAAATATAAGTGTCTTCGAACAAGTTGAATTGTTGCTGGAAAGTTTTACTTATTTTTTCCCAACCAATCAGTTTCTCATCGCTGGCAGTACCGAAAACAACAATATCATCCCGTGATGCCCATACCCTGTGAACCAGGTCCAAATCCTGAGTCTCATTAGCAATTACATATTTTTCCAATACAATTTCGATTTTTGATTTTTCTTCATCTGAATCATACTTGCATTTTTTCTCGCTGCAACTGTTGGTTCCGATGATAATGATTGCAATAAATGAAAGGAATGTTAATTTTCTCATGATTAATCTCCTTGTATTAATAAATAGTTATATTTTATTATTTCTGCTTCCCAAAAGTACGGAATGTTTTTGTAATAAAAAAGATTAATATTCTTTTGACCGGTCAATTTCTCTTTTCGTTTCTTTTTTCTTCAGGGATTCCCTCTTGTCAAAAAAATGTTTTCCTTTAGCAAGTGCAATATTCAATTTAGCCAGGCCACGTTCGTTAATAAATAGTTTAACGGGAACAATGGTAAGGCCTTTTTCTCTGACTTTAGTCGATAACTTCTTAAGTTCTCGTTTATTTAGTAATAATTTTCTGTCACGCTTAGGATCGTGATTATAATGGGTACCATACTTGTACTCGGCAATATGCATGCTTCTGACAAACAATTCATCATTAATAAACGTGCAATAAGCTTCTCTAAGGCTCACTTTTCCAAGGCGTATCGACTTGATTTCAGTTCCTGTGAGTTGAATGCCAGCTGTAAATAACTCGAGTAAAAAGTATTCAAACGAGGCTTTTTTATTTTTTATGACGATTCCGTTGGCCATTTCACATAACAATTAGCAAATAATTAATAAGTAATTAGAGGGTATTCTATAACCAGAATAGAATTTTTTCCCTGAATACAACAAATAACATGTAAGTTATCAAAAAAAACACACCTTCAAATAGTGTTAACTGCCACCCTTTACCTCTGAAAATGAAAACAAACAGAAGAAGCGTTGCAAAGATAACCATACAAACATCAACACTCATGCCATCATAACCTGGAATAGGGTAAATAGTAGCACTTAACCCAAGAACGAGGAAAATATTAAAAATATTTGAACCTATTACATTTCCTATTGCAATGTCGCTATGTTTTTTAAATGCTGCATAAGATGATGCGACAATTTCCGGAAGCGATGTTGCGACAGCTACAATTTTAATACCAATTGTTGATGTGCTTAATCCAAACATCTCAGCAAGTAGATCTGCTCCTTTTACAATCCATTTGCCCCCAATGTATAATCCGCCAATTCCAAGGATAATAAATGCTATAGATATCGAAACCTTTCTAACGTTATCCTGGGTGTCGTGATCCTCTGATTGTTTTTTTGATAAAATAAATGAATAAATCAGAAAAATAATAAAGAAAATTAACAGTATGATTCCCTCAACCCTGTTAATTTCGCTATTGCCATGCTTATTAAACGCTTGAATAGCCATAAACCCAAGCACAATTACTGCCAGAAGGCTAAAAGGAATTTCTTTATTAATAGTAGCCCTTCTGAATGTCAAAGGAGAAATGATGGCACCCACTCCTAATACAAGAAGAATATTTGCTGTGTTGCTCCCTAGAATATTTGACACTGCAAGCTCGGATTGGCCTTTTATGCTAGCTAAAACACTGACACTGAGTTCAGGTAAAGATGTTCCTAATGAAACAATAGTAAGGCCAATGACTATTCCCGGTATTTTTAATTGTTTGCCAATCGACTGACTTCCCTCAATAAGAAAATGTGCCCCTGCTAAAAGAAAAATGAATCCCACAAAAAATAAAAGCAAATCCATTACCTGCTACGTTTTCTATTAATTTATGCAATTTTTTTTGCATTCTGCCGATCCGCCTCAGGCGGACGTCGCTTCGCTCCGCTGCCGACTGTCAACTGTCAACTGTCAACTGATTTAACCTCTTTTCCCAAATATCGCACTCCCAATCCTTATTATGGTACTGCCTTCTTTAATGGCAATCTCATAATCACCTGACATACCCATGGAGATCTCTTTAAAATCATCATTATTTGTGAAATACCTCTTTTTTAAATTCCAAAAGAGCTCCTTCAGATGTCCAAACTCCTTTTTGATCAATGTGAGGTCATCTGTAAAAGTAGCCATACCCATAACACCTGCTATGTTAATGTTTTTGAATGACAGAAATTCTTCAGAATCAAGGAGCATCTCAGCTTCTTCCATCGATAACCCAAATTTTGTTTCTTCACTTGCAATGTGGAACTGTAACAGGCAATCAATATTCCGGTTGTGCTTGGCAGCTTGCTTATTAATTTCCTTAAGTAATTTAAGACTGTCGACGCTTTCTATCATACTCACAAATGGTGCAAGGTACTTAACCTTATTGGTTTGCAGGTGGCCAATAAAGTGCCATTGAATATCTGCAGGCAGCAAGGGTTGCTTTGTGATAATTTCTTGTGCCTTATTTTCTCCAAAAAGAAGGTGGCCTGAGTGGTATGCCTCCAAAATATCTTCAACAGGCTTAGTTTTTGAAACAGCTACCACCGAAACATTTTCGGGAATAACCTTTTTAAACCTGTTAATATTTTCTTTTACAGACATGTCTGATGATGATCAAGGGTTATTATTATTGTTCAACCGGACAAAATTAAAAAAACATTGGGATTAATGATTATTTTTGCGCCGGAGCTTTCTTAATTGATCCAATATGAAAAAAATTATTTATAATCTGCTCCGGCAATTTTTTTTCTGGTTGTTCTTTTTTGCTTTGGCACGTGCCCTCTTTTTGATATATTATTCCGGGCTCATCATTGAGGACCAAATGGGGTTCTTTCATGTAATAGCTACGTTTTGGCATGCTTTAAAGCTTGATATAGCAACAACTTGTTATATCCTTATTTTCCCATTCTTCCTCTTACTTTTACAATCACTGCAGAGCCCTAAATGGTTAAATGTTATTCATAAAGTATATACCGCCATATTGTTATTCATATATTCATTGATCACTACATCTGAGATTGGTGTTTATTATGAATGGAAGACCAAACTGCATTTCAAGGCTTTCTTATATTTATCAAATCCCTTAGAGATTTATAACTCTGCAGAAACATCAAAATTTTTCATTCTCATTGGGATACTACTGGTCCTTTTTCTTGTTGCTTTCTTTTTTTATCTGAAAGTCGTGTATTTGCCAATTGTTCGTTTTAAGCGGAATATTATTTTTTCTTTTTTATTTTTATTGATCACACCTCCTTTACTTTTATTGGGGGCACGTGGCGGAATACGGGAAATCCCGATTAACCAAAGCGAATCTTATTTTTCGAAGCATAACTTTTTAAACCTGGCAGCCACAAATTCCGCTTTCAATCTATACATTAGTTTTTTCGAAAATTACAAAAATTTCGGGGTTAATCCCTATCATTATTTCGATGATGAAATAGCTAAGAAAATTGTATCAGATATCTATTATACCCCGACAGACACTACCGTTAATGTACTGAAGACTAACAATCCCAATATTGTTTTGCTCATTTTGGAGAGCTGGTCTGCCGATCTTATTGAATCACTTGGAGGGGAAGCAGGGGTTACACCTGCTTTTCATGGAATGGAAAAAGAAGGTATTTTATTTACCAATATGTATGCAAGCGGGGCACGTTCGGAACAAGGAATGGGTAGTATTTTCGGAGGATTCCCGGCGCATCCTATCTCATCAATTACAGTGCAGCCTGATAAATATGTCCATTTACCAAGCCTGACCAGGAAGCTTAGAGATAGAGGTTATTTTACATCCTTTTCTTTTGGCGGGCAATTGATCTATGGAAATATTAAGAGTTATATCATGTCTAATGAGTTTGACAGGGTTAAAGAGGTTTATGATTTTGATGATGATTTACCACGTGGTAAACTTGGAATTCATGATGAGTTTACCCTTGATGTGCTGCTTCATGATATAACAGAAGATCCTCAGCCATTCTTCTCGGTTTTATTCACGGTAAGTACGCATTCCCCTTTTGATATGCCTATGGATGAAAAGCAGGACTGGGGTTATAATGATGACATCAACAATTATTTGAATTCTGCATATTATACAGATCAATGCCTTGCAGGATTTATGAAGGAAGCAAAAAAACAGGAATGGTATGAAAATACACTTTTTATCATCGTTGCAGATCACAGCCATCACTCTCAAAAAAAATGGAATTTTCATTCCCCTGAATACCATAAAATCCCTATGCTATTCACAGGCGCCGTACTTAAGGATGAATATCGAGGGACTAAACATGAAAAATTGGGATTTCAAACCGATTTTTCAGCTACCTTGTTAGCGCAGTTAGGAGTTTCTGCTGATGAATTTCATTGGAGCAAAAACCTGTTTAATCCATATGCTCCGTCTTTTGCTTCTGTCTCTTTTGAAGAGGGGATAGGGTGGATCACACCCAATGGGTACTTCTTTTATGAAGATAGGATTGATCGATATTATTGTAAGGAATTCATTCCCGGGACAGAAGAAGAAGAAATAAAAAATGGTAAAGCATTCCTCCAGGTACTTTTTCAGGAGTATATGGACTATTAGAAATGGTATTTGTTAATCAAGTGTATGAACAACCAGTCCGCTCCTTAACTTAGGTTCGAACCAGGTAGTTTTCGGTGGCATGATATTTCCTGAATCTGCAATGTCAATCAATTGTTTCATCGAAACAGGATAAAGCGCAAAAGCAACAGCCATTTCACCGCTATCCACACGTTTTTTTAACTCTCCTATTCCCCTGATACCTCCCACAAAGTCAATGCGTTTGTCTCGTCTCAGGTCCTTGATGCCTAATTCCTTATCAAGAACATGATTCGACAATATAGTAACGTCAAGTACACCGATAGGGTCTGTATCGTCAAATGTTCCTTGCTTTGCAGTAAGTGAGTACCATTTCCCATCCAGATACATGCTAAAGTTATGAAGCTTTATAGGCCTGTATTCATTTTCTCCTTTTTCTTCAATGACAAAATCATCCTTTAATGCATTAATAAAATCTTCTTTCGAAAGCCCATGAAGGTCTTTGACTACCCTGTTGTAGTCAATAATTGAAAGTTGATCATCAGGAAAGTGTACTGCCAGGAAGAAATTATATTCTTCATCACCTGAATGATTTTGGTTGGCATTTTTTTTCTCATTTCCAACCAGGGCGGCGGCGGCAGTTCGATGATGGCCATCGGCAACATAGGTATATGGTATCTCATCAAAAAGATTAATCAACGTTTCGATGATATCCTGATCTTTAATAATCCAAAATTGATGGCCAATCCCGTCTTCTGAAATAAAATCGTATTCAGGGTCATTATTTCCGACTACCCTATCAATGATCCTATCTATCTCCTTCACAGCAGGGTAAGAGAAAAATACCGGTTCCATATTGGCATTATTAACCCTCACATGTTTCATCCTGTCTTCTTCTTTGTCGGGCCTGGTTAATTCATGCTTTTTGATAACCCCTGTCAAATAATCTTCAACAGCGGCACAGCCAACAAGGCCATACTGGGTTTTCCCATTCATTGTTTGTGCATAAATATACAACGATTCTTTATCCTCTTTAACCAACCATCCATTGTTGCGAAACATTGCAAAATTCTCTGCTGCTTTGTCGTACACTTGTTGAGAATAAAGGTCAGTGCCTTCAGGTAAATCAATCTCCGGTTTGATAATATGCAAAAGAGAGTATTCATTGCCTTTTGCTTCTTCCCTGGCTTCTTTTGAATTTAATACGTCGTATGGCCTTGATGCAACTTTTTTTGCAATTGCTTTAGGAGGCCTTAATCCTTTAAATGCTTTTAATACTGCCATAATAATAATGTTCTAGAATTTATTAACCATGAAAGTCTTTATTCCCTTTTCAAGATAATTAACAATTTGGTTAGCTGAAGCTATACCAGCATTGATATTAGCTTCTGCTGTTTGCGCACCCATTTTTTTGGGGGAGAAATAGTACTTTCCCTCATATTTTTCTTTGATTTCATCGGCACAATCAGGTGCAATATCGGAGATGTATCCAAAATCATCTCTTTCGTTCAGGATTTTCATAAGTGACTCTTCATCAATAACTTCCTTCCGTGCAGTGTTAACAAGTATTGCTCCGGAAGGCATTTTTGAAAGCAGATGGTAGTCAATCGATTTAATAGTATGCTCGTTAGCTGGAATATGCAAAGAAACGTATTGACAGGTAGTATAAAGTTCTTCTTCAGAGCCTGTCCAAATTACGCCATCTTTTTCAATTTGTTCCCGGGGGATAAATGGATCAAATGCATAAATCTCCATGCCAAATCCTTTTGCAATATTTCCAACCATTTTACCCACATTTCCATAGGCATGGATACCCAGTTTTTTTCCTTTTAATTCTGTTCCGGGTTTTCCATTAAAGCAATTCCTGGCATAGTACACCATCATTCCAAGAGCAAGTTCAGCAACTGCGTTGGAGTTCTGACCGGGGGTATTCATCACAACAACTTGCTTTGCAGAAGCTGCTTCTAAATTAACGTTATCATAACCGGCCCCGGCCCGAACAACAATCTTCAGGTTTTTTCCGGCAGAAATAACTTCTGGTGTGACTTTATCACTTCTAATTATAAGAGCATCAACATCTTCAACAGCCCTGATCAATTCAGACTGATCATCGTATTTTTCCAGGAGAATAAACTCGTACCCGGCTTTTTCAATTATTATTTTAATGCTATTGACTGCAGCTGGTGCAAATGGTTTAACAGTGGCAACTAATACTTTTGTCATGACAGTAATATTTAAAATGTGTAATAATTATGATATTTCTTAATGGGATTCTTCAAAGGCTTGCATAACCTCAATTAGTGCTTTTACGCTATCGATTGGTAGTGCGTTATAAGTTGAAGCCCTGAAGCCTCCAACCGATCTATGTCCTTTAATTCCGATCATTCCTTTTGATGTAGCAAATTCAAAAAATTCACCCTCTAACTCTTTGAATTCATCTTTCATAACAAAGCAAATATTCATAATGGAACGATCTTCATGTTGGGCAGTTCCTTCAAAAAGTTTATTTCGGTCAATTTCGTTATATAAAAGGTCAGCTTTTGCATCGTTTTTTTTGCCCATTTCTGTTATACCTCCATTTTTTTTGAGCCACCTCAAAGTTTGCAAGGCAGCATAGATGTTTAAACAAGGAGGCGTATTGAACATCGATCCTTTATCGATATGTGTTTGGTAATTTAACATCGTAGGGATAGGGCGGTCAACATTGCCCAGTATGTCATTTTTAATGATTACAAATGTCATTCCTGCCGGAGCCAGATTCTTTTGAGCGCCGCCGTAAATAACTGCATATTTTGAAATATCAACCGGTCTGCTGAATATATCTGAAGACATATCAGCAACTAATAGAACAGGTGAGTCTAAATCATTACGAATCTCAGTGCCATAAATAGTGTTGTTAGTGGTAATGTGAAAATAATCTGCATCTGTAGGAATGGTATAGCCTTTCGGAACATAGTTGAAGTTTTTATCTTCGGAAGATGCTACCACATCCACTTCCCCAAACAATTTTGCCTCTTTAATGGCTTTCTTTGACCAGGCACCTGTGTTCAGGAAAGCAGCTTTTTTATTAAGCAAGTTAAAAGGTAACATTGCAAATTGCAAACTAGCCCCTCCGCCCAGAAATAAAACACTGTAACCATCAGGAATGTCTAATAATTCAACGAAAAGTGCACCTGCTTCGTCCATGATTGCAATGAAATCTTTGCTTCGGTGAGAGATTTCCATAACAGATAGACCCGTACCATTTAAATCCAGTACGGCTTTTGCTGTGTTTTCCAATGTGTAAGGAGGTAAAATGGACGGACCTGCATAAAAATTATATTTTTTCATAACTAAATGATTTAATGTTAGTTGTTGTATTATAAGTAGTCTTTTTTTATCTTAAAAGGCAAAGATATAATAATTTAAAATACTATATTAAGGTTATTTAAAATATTTTGTTTTAGGGAAGATAATTGCTTATTTTGGAGGAAGCAGATCCAATTCTTTTGGCCGTTCGCGATTGGTATCTTTGTCACTAACAGGATTTTTCGCATGCACATCAGGGATGAAAATCCATGAACCATTTTCAAAAATGAATGCGTCATACCTATCCCCCACAGGAATATAGTAACGATAATTTTGCATAAAAGAAGGATCGAGCGGTTCAAGGTGGTCAAAAACGATCATTTCATCTGAAACCATCTTAGAAAAGGTTTTGTTTTTTTTGTGAATAGTTTTCGTGTAGGATTGGGTTTCATATTTCAATGATAAGGAAGCTAATTTTGAATATTCAAATATGACCCTGGTGAAATTGTTTTCTTTATAATTATTAAATATTTCTGAGCCAAATAATGGTTCCATTTTTTCATCAAATGTGAGCACATCAATGATTTTTTTGGTTGAGAACCGGTCGTTTCCATCCCACCCAAGTAAGGTATAATAATTTATGCCCTTCGATTTTTTTAAAATAATTTTGTAATAAAGCGCACCGTACCAGTTCTTTGCATCTAATACCTGATATTCAGGTTCTGAAATCATATTTGATCTGTCGTTAAGCGTTATCAAGGGAGAAATTGATTTTTTACCATTATTGAGTTGAATGATGCCGAAAAAGTTGAATGAACCATCATCTTTTGGTAGGTTCCAGTTAAAAATCCGAAAGGAATTATCCGGCGAAGTCAGGCAGGCTATTGTTGTCAATGAATCAAAAGGATATTTAAAAGATTTTTCTAAAGAAAGTGCATCATTGAGCAACAAGTGAAATTGGCTATTTGCAGCAATTCTCACTGAGTCATTCTTTCCATTAAGAACTATCACTGCGGTTCTTTTTAACGTATCCTCATACATCACCAGATCAGCTATACTGGTCTGTCCCATTCCATTGAATGAAGTCCCAAGAAACACAAATAGATAATATATTATATACCAATTTTTCATCTGATTCATCCTTAGGTTTTTGGGCACTGACTTATAAGCCCGTAACAAGTAGCCGGTAGCCGGTAGCCGGTAGCCGGTAGCCAGTCGGCAGTCGGCAGTCGGCAGTCTCCGGTAGGCAATACAATAATACGACAATTAAACGAAATCGAGCTTATGTTATTTTATGAAATTAGCGATAAAATTATTCTTAATAATTCTTGTGTCTCAATGTGCCTGTCAGGTGTTTCACCTGACAGATGCGTGCTTGCCAGGTGTTTCACCTAACAGGTTAATAATTCTTGTAACTTTGAACCCTGAAAACATAAAAATGAACACCAAAAAAACTATCACCGCCTTCGTCCATCTCGGTTCGGTTATTAATGATTATTTATTATTTGATGACGAATTTAAGAAGCTTGGTGCGAAAGATGATTTGAGGATTTTGCATGAGGCTGTTGTTGAAAGCAGTAAAGCAAATCCCTGGTTCATCAGAGAAAACATTCATTTTTCCCTAAGAAATATTGCTTCAACTCTCACTGAAGAAAAACTACAATCCTTTCTTTCACCTTACATCACAACCGGTGATAGAAGAAATTCACCAAAGAAAGTAGGAGTTGTCATGGCAGGAAATATCCCCCTGGTCGGATTTCATGATTTCCTTTGCGTTTTGCTCTCAGGAAACCAATTTGTAGGAAAATTATCTTCTGATGATAACAAACTAATTCCTGCCTTCGGTGAGATTTTAATTAACAACGAACCTTCTCTTGCGTCAGGCATAAGATTTTGTGAAAGCAAACTGACAAACTTTGAGGCTGTCATTGCCACAGGCAGCAGCAATACTTCACGTTATTTCGAATACTATTTTGGTAAATATCCGCATATCATTCGAAAAAGCAGAAACGGTGTTGCTGTCTTGAATGGGAATGAATCTGATGAAGACCTTGCTGGACTTGCTGATGATATTTTTTCTTATTTTGGACAGGGTTGCCGAAATGTCTCAAAAATATTTATTCCGGAGAATGTTGAACCTGACTTTATCATGAAAGGTTTTGGGGAAAACAATAGTATTATTTATCACAACAAGTACAATAATAACTACGATTATTATAAATCCATCTATCTTATTAACAGCATTAAGTTTTTTGACTTCAATACTCTCCTGCTTACCGAAGAAACAGCATTCAGTTCACCAATTTCTGTTATTTATTTTGAGAGATACAATGATCTTGATTCTTTAAAAACTTATCTTGACAGCCAGCTGGAGCGTATTCAATGCATTGTCACAAATGAGCGGATATTTGAAGACAGAGTGGCTTTTGGAAAGTCTCAGATGCCTGAATTGCATGATTTTGCTGATGGCGTTGATACGATGGCATTTTTGATGGACCTTGCATGAAAAAGTTATAATTTAATAGGATATTTTGCATTTATTAAAAATTTATCTAATTTTGCAGCCCTAAAAATAGAAAGGTTTAGTAAAAGATAGTAAAATGAAAAAAGATATTCACCCTAAGGATTACAGATTTGTTGTTTTTAAAGATATGTCGAATGGGATTGCTTTTATGACCAGGTCAACTGCAAAAGCAAAAGAAACCATTGAATGGGAAGATGGGAAAGAATACCCTCTTATTAAGCTGGATATTTCTAATACCTCACATCCATTTTATACCGGTAAGATTAAATTAGTTGATACTGCGGGACGTGTCGACAAATTTAAAAGCCGATACCAGAAACATCTGGATATTAGAAAGAGTAAAGAGCAATAAAAAAAATATTATTATCGTTTGTAAGAAAGTCCCGCAGTTTCCCGGGACTTTTTTGTTTTATTTTTGTGTGTCATATTAATTTGTAGCTGCTTTATGAATTATATCCTTTTTGATGATTCCAGGCATGAAAGCCTTTTGCCTCTTACTTTTTTGAGACCAGTAGCCGATATCAGAATCGGCATTTTAACCATCCGGGAAAAATGGGAAAAGTACCTCGGAAGCAAAACATCAACACTTACTGAAGGCTACCTCAGTAAAAAATTCCCTGCTGTGGTTAAAGAAGAAAACAATATTCTGATCAATGGGGGAGCGCTACCTGATAAGGACCTGGTGAGCAGTATCCATAAACTAAAACCAAATCAGGCCCTGGTAAATGAGCATTGTATCATTGCCATGCACCTTACAGCCAATGAAATAGAAAATGTTGATGGAGTTGAACATGAAGAAATTGAATACACAAATGAGCATGTTTGTCTTCACCATACCTGGGATATTTTTGCAAAGAACGAAGCCGCCTTGCTGGCCGATTTTGAATTACTTACAAATGGCAGGAGATCTGCAAAAGTTGATTCAACCAATACATTGATTGGTAAGGAGAATATTTTCATTGAAGAAGGAGCCCGTATTCAATGTGCTGTGCTCAATGGAACAACCGGGCCGATATACATCGGAAAAGATACTGAAGTAATGGAAGGTAGTCATATTCGCGGACCGATGGCTCTTTGTGATCATTCGACCGTGAAAATGGGTGCAAAAATATATGGGGCTACTACTATTGGGCCATTCTCGAAAATTGGGGGAGAAGTGAGTAATGTTGTGATATTTGGCTATTCAAATAAAGCACACGATGGCTATCTCGGTAACTCAGTCATTGCAGAATGGTGTAACCTGGGAGCCGGAACGAATAATTCAAACCTAAAAAATAATTATGACCTGGTCAAAATGTGGAACTATACCCACCAGTCTTTCGTAGAAACAGGATTGCAGTTCTCTGGTCTTATTATGGGTGATCATTCTAAAACAGGTATCAGTACCATGTTTAATACTGGTACGGTGGTGGGAGTAAATTCCAATATTTACGGGCAAGGATTTCAACGTAATTTTATCCCTTCTTTTGTTTGGGGGAGTACATCGGGCTATAAAAATTTCGACCTGAACCTTGCACTGGATATTGCTGCACGTGTTATGGAACGACGGGGCCGTGAACTAGATCAGCATGAAAAACAAATTATGAAAAATGTTTTTGACAGATCATTTACCAACCGAAGGGTGTATTAAACATTTTTTATAGAAAAGTGTTATCATTCCATATAATGACAAATTGAATTTGATTTATTATGAATAAAATGCCGGAGGAAATTTTTAAATTAACAAACATCGTTGATGGTGAAACGGAGTTTATTCCTCTTTTGTCAACGGAAGATGAGGAACAGATGCATGCAGAACCGATTCCGGAAATATTGCCACTGTTACCTTTAAGAAATACTGTCTTGTTTCCTGGCGTTGTAATTCCAATTACCGTTGGCCGGGATAAATCTATCAGGCTGATTCGTGAATATTATCAGGGAGATAAAATCATTGGGGTTGTAGCACAGAAAGATGCTGAAGTCGAAGACCCTGCCGCGAACGATTTAAATACAATTGGTACCGTTGCCCATATTATTAAGATACTACAAATGCCGGATGGCAGTACTACTGCTATCATTCAGGGGAAAAAACGCTTTCGTATTATTGATTTAATCCAAACGGACCCCTATTTTAAGGCTAGCGTTCAACAGTATGAGGTCAGAACGGAAGTAAGTGACTCACAGGAATTTAAGGCCCTCATTTCTACCCTTAAAGACCTTGCCATTCAAATTATTAAAGAATCACCAAATCTTCCTTCCGAAGCAGCATTTGCCATTCGCAATATTGAAAGCCCATTCTTTCTGGTGAACTTCATCTCTTCTAACCTCAATGCTGACATTATTGAAAAGCAGGGTTTATTGGAAGTAGTTGATCTGACAACAAGAGCTAATAAGGTTCTCGGAATCCTGAATAAAGAATTGCAAATGCTGGAGTTGAAAAATCAAATACAGAAAAAAGTAAAAACAGACATTGATCAACAACAGAGAGAATACCTTTTAAGCCAACAATTGAAAACTATTCAGGAAGAGCTTGGAACAAATCCACATGAGCAGGAGATCAAGGAATTAAAGGAAAAAGCCAAAACCAAGAGGTGGCAGGAGGATGTTGCGAAAATATTTGACAAGGAGCTGGCGAAATTACAAAGAATGAATCCCGCAGCCGTTGAGTATTCCATTCAATTAAATTATCTTGACCTATTCGTGGAATTACCTTGGGGTACTTATACAAGTGATCATTTTGACCTTGATGGGGCTCTCCGTATTTTAGACGAGGATCATTATGGACTTGAGAAAATCAAGGAAAGGGTCATAGAATATCTGGCGGTTCTCAAGTTGAAAGGTGATATGAAATCCCCTATTTTGTGCTTTGTCGGCCCACCAGGGGTTGGTAAAACTTCGCTTGGAAAGTCAATAGCCAGGGCAGTAGGGCGAAAGTACATCAGGATGTCGCTGGGTGGATTACGGGATGAAGCAGAGATCAGAGGGCATAGAAAAACTTATATTGGTGCCATGCCCGGAAGAATAATTCAAAGTCTCAAAAAAATTCAATCGTCCAACCCTGTTTTCGTCCTGGATGAAATTGATAAGGTAATGGGTATGAATGTGTCAGGAGATCCGTCTGCTGCTCTACTTGAAGTATTGGACCCGGAACAGAATTTTGCTTTTTATGACAACTACCTGGAAATGGAATATGATCTATCACGGGTAATGTTCATTGCTACAGCCAATACATTGAGCACAATCCATCCGGCTTTACGGGATAGGATGGAAGTGATTGACCTGAGCGGATACCTTCTTGATGAAAAAGTGGAAATTGCCCGGCGTCATCTTGTTCCAAAACAGATAAAAGAGCATGGCGTAAAAAAAAGGCAACTAAGCTTTTCGAAGAAAATATTGGCATGTATTATTGAAGATTATACCAGAGAAGCTGGTGTTCGTAAACTTGAAAGGACCATTGCCAAGATCATTCGCTATAATGCAAAATATATTGTTATGGGAAAGGACTATAGCAAAAGGATCAATGAAGAGGATCTTCAAAAGATTATGGGTCCGACACCATATCATAAAGATAGAGACTTTTCGAATCATGTGCCTGGCGTTGTTACAGGCCTTGCCTGGACAACTGCAGGTGGAGAGATTTTGTTTGTTGAAGTGAGCCTGAGTAGAGGAAAGGGAAACCTGACTCTAACCGGTAACCTGGGGGATGTGATGAAGGAATCCGCTACCATTGCATACGAATACCTTAAATCACATTCAGAAGTATTAGGCATTGATTCGGGAATTTTTAAAGATTGGAATGTACATATTCATGTACCGGAAGGTGCAACACCAAAAGACGGACCCTCAGCAGGGATCACAATGTTTACCGCACTTGCCTCAGCATTTACCCGCCGTAAAGTCAGATCAAAAATAGCCATGACAGGTGAGATCACCCTTAGAGGAAAAGTGTTGCCTGTTGGAGGGATAAAAGATAAAATCCTGGCAGCTA
>JAGLWB010000118.1 GCA_023133655.1 Bacteroidales bacterium | reverse complement strand
GGAAGAGATTTCCATAATTTTAATATGTATTTCCGCGATAATAAGGATTATCATGTGGTTGCATACACTGCAGCCCAGATTCCGGATATCGATGGAAGAAAATACCCTGTCGAGCTGGCAGGCAGTCTATATCCTGATGGCATACCCATTTATGCAGAAAAAGAGCTACCTGAACTTATCAAAAAATATGACGTTCAGGATTGTGTTTTTTCTTATAGCGATGTTCCATATAAAAAAGTAATGGAGTTAAGCGCAATTGTTAATTCTGCAGGGGCCAATTTTATTTTACTTGGCCCAAACGATACAATGGCTAAAAGCACTAAGCCGGTTATTTCGGTTTGTGCTACACGTACCGGATGTGGTAAAAGCCAAACATCCAGAAGAGTAATAGAGTTGTTGATGGAAAAAGGATTGAAGGTTGTTGCGATCCGGCACCCTATGCCCTACGGTGACCTGGTGATACAAAAAGTGCAACGCTTTGCAACTGTTGATGACCTGGATGAACATAAATGCACCATTGAGGAGATGGAAGAATATGAGCCCCATGTTGTTCGTGGAAATGTTATTTATGCAGGCGTAGATTACGAAGCTATCCTCCGTGAAGCTGAAAAAGATCCGGATGGTTGTGATGTAATCCTGTGGGATGGCGGAAATAATGATTTTTCATTTTACAAACCCGACCTATCCATAGTCGTAGCTGATCCTCACAGGCCAGGGGCTGAAGTTAATTACTATCCAAGTGAGGTTAACCTGAGAACTGCTGATGTAGTTATCATCAACAAAATTGATACTGCCCCCCCGGAAGGAATTCAGACCGTAAGGGAAAATATTGCAAAAACAAATCCAGGTGCGGTCGTTATTGATGCTGCCTCCCCTATTAGAGTTGATAATCCAGATCTAATTAAAGGTAAAAAAGTTTTGGTAGTTGAAGATGGACCAACCCTTACACACGGGGAGATGAAAATTGGAGCAGGAATGGTAGCAGCACTAAAATATGGTGCAGCTGAAACTATTGATCCACGCCCATTCACTGTTGGAAAGCTGGTTGAAACTTTCGAGAAATATCCTAACATCGCTTCTTTATTACCGGCTATGGGATATGGAGATCAGCAAATTCAGGATTTAGAAAAATCAATTGAAAACACGGTATGTGATGCAGTTATTATTGGCACACCAATTGACCTGAACAGGGTGATTAAGATCAATAAACCTAATACAAGAGTTTATTATGATCTGCAGGAAATTGGTGATCCTGACTTAAAACAGGTCATTGATGATTTTGTTAAAAACAATAATCTTTAAGTATAAGATCATAAAAGCGGCTTTTAGTCGCTTTTTTTTTATTAATTATTAACAAAGAAAAATAGTAGTCCTATTTTAAATTAATTTTATCAGCAAAAATATTAACTCCGGTTTTTATCAATATCGTAGCTAATAGTCAACGGAAAATTACGAGATAATTGGGCAAGTTATCAATTCAAAACATCTAAAAATGAAGAACAAAAGTCTGCTCTCAATAAATGATTATTCAAAGGAAGAACATATTCAAATATTGGATCATGCAGAAAAGTTTGAAAAAAAACCTATTCAAAATTTACTTAATGGGTATGTTATAGCTACATTGTTTTTCGAACCCTCGACCAGAACCCGTTTGAGTTTTGAGAGTGCTATTTCAAGGTTAGGAGGCAGGGTGATTGGATTTGCTGATTCATCATCGTCCAGTGTTTCAAAAGGAGAAACGTTGAAAGACACAATTCTGACAGTTAGTAATTATGCTGACCTCATTGTAATGCGCCATCCGAAAGAGGGAAGTGCCAGATACGCTAGTGAAGTATCTCCGGTTCCAATCATTAATGCAGGCGACGGGGCTAACCAACACCCAACACAATGCCTTCTGGATATGTATTCCATAAGAAAAACACAGGGAACCTTAAATGATATTAAGATTGCTTTCGTTGGAGATCTTAAATATGGCCGCACTGTACATTCGTTAGTGATCGCTCTTTGTAACTTTAATACTGAGTTTCATTTTGTTTCGCCCCCTTCTCTGAAACTACCCAATTCAATTAAAAGGCATATCAAAAAAAACAATCTTAGCTTTCAGGAATACTACGAACTAGACAACATTTTACCCATTGCTGATATCATCTATATGACCAGAATTCAACAAGAAAGATTTTCTGATCCGATTGAATACGAAAGGGTCAAAAATGTTTACAAGCTTACTCCTGATTTAATTGAAAACACGAAAGAAAACATGAAAATCATGCACCCATTGCCTCGTGTGAATGAAATCGTTGAAAGCGTGGATGAAAGCAGCAAGGCTTATTACTTTACACAAGCACTCAATGGTGTTTATGTCCGACAAGCATTATTAACCTCAATACTTGGGAAAATATGATAAAAGAAAACAAAACCAGAAAAGAATTAATCGTTTCAGCTATTGATAATGGCACTGTGATTGATCATATTCCGGCTAAAAGCCTTTTCCAGGTAATTAAAATATTAAACCTGGAAGGATTTGAAAACCAAGTCTTGTTCGGTACAAACCTGGATAGTAAAAAGTATCAAAAAAAGGCTCTCATTAAGGTCCGGAATAAGTTTTTCAAGATCGATGAAATCAACAAAATAGCGTTGGTGGCTCCCACAGCTACAATTATTGTCATAAAAAATTACGATGTTATTGAAAAAATAGATATTGAGATACCGGATCAAATTATCAATCTGGTTAAATGCTTTAACCCGAATTGCATCACCAACCATGAGAAAATACCCACCAAATTTATCGTTATTGACAAAGATGAGCTACAGGTACAATGTCATTATTGTGAAAAGATAATGGAAAAAGAAGAGATAGTATTTTTATAAAATCCAGATTGCATCTATCTGCCCATCACCTGTTTCACCTGATTCGTCTCGTGCCCGTCAGGTGTTACACCCGACGGAATCTTACCAGGCAATATCAGATATCAGATATCTGATATCTTTCTCCGCAAAAAACAGCAGACTCGATTTAATCGATCTGCTGTTTTTTTTGCGGAGAAAGAGGGATTCGAACCCCCGGACCGCGTAAACGATCAACGGTTTTCGAGACCGCCCCATTCGACCACTCTGGCATTTCTCC
>JAGLWB010000117.1 GCA_023133655.1 Bacteroidales bacterium | reverse complement strand
TGATCAGCGACAATTAAAATTCCCGGTCAGCGACAATTAAAATTCCCGCTTTAAAAACCATATTTAACTGACTCTGTTATTAAGCTATCTTTCTCCTTACCCAAAGATAGGAGGGAGGAGATGGTTACCAATAAACAGATAAGGAGGTTGATGCAGATGGTAGAAACGGGAAAGACGATAAAGATTGCTTCGTTGAAAACGGGGATGGATGAAAAGACAGCTCGTAAGTATCTGAAAGCAGGCAAGCTGCCAAGCGAAGTGAAGTTGGAGCATGCCTGGCGAACCCGTCCGGATCCATTTGAGGATGTGTGGGATGAAATTCGTGAAAAATTAGAGCTTTTTCCAGGATTGGAAGGTAAAACCCTTTTTGAGTTTTTACAGAGAAAATATGAGGGCCGATTTGCTGATGGACAGCTGAGGACCCTGCAGCGTCGTGTGAAGGGATGGCATGCACTTGAAGGTCCTGGGAAGGAAGTATTTTTCCCCCAGGTGCATTACCCTGGGGATATTTGTGCGTCGGATTTTACCCGCATGGGTCACCTTGGAATAACAATCCAAAGGCAACCGTTCGATCATATGATATATCACTTTGTTCTCACCTACTCGAACTGGGAGACAGGAAACATATGTTTTTCAGAGAGTTATGAAAGCTTAAGTTCGGGATTACAGGATGCCCTGTGGAAATTGGCAGGAGTCCCCAAGCGCCACAGGACGGACAGCTTGTCTTCTGCAGTGAACAATCTAAATAAAAAGGAAGAATTTACTCAACGTTACGAGGGATTATTAAAACATTACAGACTTAAGGGACAGAAGACTCAAACCGGGAAAGGCAACGAAAATGGAGATGTAGAACAGAGACACCACCGTCTTAAAAGAGCTTTGGATCAGGCATTGATGTTGAGAGGCAGTCGAGACTTTGAGAGCCGAAGGGAATATGAGCAATTCCTGAAGGAAATGTTTGACGAACTCAATAAGGGCCGTCAGGATCGTTTGAGTGAAGAGTTGACAGTGTTGAGGAGTCTTCCTGCCAAGAAGTTGGCAGACTGTAAGAAGCTTCAGATAAGCGTTGGACCAAGCAGCACGATTCGTGTGCTGCACAATGTGTATTCAGTGCATAGCCGGTTGATCGGGGAAAAAGTACAGGCGCGAGTGTATGCGGAGTACCTGGATATCTGGTACGGTCAGAAGCGAGTGGAACGGCTTCCAAGACTCCGCGGCGAAGAAAAGCATCGGATAGATTACAGGCATATTATCGACTGGCTTGTGAGGAAACCCGGTGCCTTTGCAAATTACCGCTATCGAGATGACCTGTTTCCTACAACTCGATTTCGTATTGCTTACGATATCTTAAAAGATCAAGATTCAGCTAGGGCGGATAAGGAATATCTAAAGATATTGCATTTAGCAGCAAGGGAGTCGGAGTCGGGTGTGGATAATGCCCTTGGAGCCCTGATTGATTCAGGTGCCCGAATCAGCGATAAGGATGTTGACTATTTGGTATGCAAGGCTCAGCATCCTAATCAGGTCAAAGACCCCATTATCGTTGAAATCAACCTGCAGATTTATGACAGTCTGTTTGAGGGAATGGCGGTGGCACTATGAGCAAACAGACTGTGAAGGAGCAGGTTGAACGATATTGCAGAGAATTACGCTTGCCTACCATTCGTGAATGCTACGAGGATGAAGCTCATAAGGCTGAGCAGGAACAAGCGGATTTTACCGAATTTCTCTTAGAAATGCTGAAGCAGGAAAGTGAAGTTCGGTTGCAGAAAAGAACTGAACGCTGGCTGAGTGAGTCTCGGTTACCTTTACATAAGAATCTGGAATCTTTTGATTTAAAACGTCTTCCGAAAAAGGTTATGCATCAAGTGAAGGTACTGCTGGATGGTTCTTTCCTGGGGAGAAAGGAAAATGTATTGGCATTTGGCAATCCGGGTAGCGGAAAGACTCACCTGGTATCTGCGATCGGCCATGAATTGATTCATCAGGGTTTCAGGGTCTACTTTTGTGAATGCCGTTTTTTGGTGGAGATGCTGCTTCGTGAAAAAAGGGAATTGAGACTTGAAAAGAAACTTAGAAGCCTCAAGAAATACGATGCCCTAATCCTTGACGATATTGGTTACGTACAACAGGATCGGGAAGAAATGGAGGTGCTTTTTACGCTTCTTGCTCAGCGTTATGAGCGGGGCAGCGTGATGATCACCAGCAACCTTCCATTCTCCAAATGGGATAGTATATTCAAGGACACGATGACGACAGCGGCGGCAATAGATCGAGTTGTTCATCATAGTGTTATTCTTGAGTTGAACATCCCGAGTTATCGAATGGAGGCTGCCAAAAAAAAGATGGAAAAAGAAAGGAATTAGAGCTAATGGAAATAACCATAGCAAATCCACAGAAAGGCCGACTTGAAAGTATAGATATAGAGTTCAGTGATGAAAATACAACATGGTTCAAAGATTGTGAAAAGGACGATGAAGTGTATATGATAACCGACCTTGAAGGATGCTTATTAATAAGCCAATTTGGATATTACTACCCAGTTCTGATTTACGATGAATCTAGAACAGGAATATCTTACGATAAAAACAAGGCAAGAGAATTAATAGGGTTGCAAGTATAAGAGCAGTGAAGGGAAAAAGACCAGACCGAGCGAACCGTCACAGAGATAGGCGGTAACCTCCGGTCTCGCCCTCCGGGCTCCCTTCGCTCACTCCCTATCTCAATCCTATAAATAAAGGTAACGGGAAAAATAATTGTCGTCAAAGGGAAAAAATAGTTGACGCTAATCA
>JAGLWB010000116.1 GCA_023133655.1 Bacteroidales bacterium | reverse complement strand
TTAATTACACTTTAGAACCGTATTTATTTGGTAGTTAGCCGGTTCAACATAGTTTCCAAATACTGAATTTTTATAAGCTGCACAAGCCTCGTCATTTTGCCCATTCCCAAGATATGCATTTCCCAATTCGAAATAGAATTTGGCTTTTGCTTCGTTATCGTCATTTTCTATTTCCAGGCCTTTGTTTGCCGATTCAATTGCTGTTGTCCATTCTGATAATTTGTTGTTCGCAACAGCCATCAGGTAATAGGTTTGCGCTCTCTCACTTCCATAGCCTGTAGCTTTGTTCAGCAGGTCAATTGCTTCCTGATATGATTCAGCCTGTATGGATTTATTTGCGGTAACCAGTAAATAATCTCTTACAACTTTACCTGCCGTGTTGACCGTTTTCTCATCATTTGTCTCTTTGCCATATTTAATTGCTTGATCCATAGCCTCCATCATGGCATCCATTTTATTTTGCTTTTTATATGCCAGGCCTTTCGATAAATAAACTTTGGCGTAGGCAGGGTTTAGGTCAGTAGCTATGTCAAAATTGGATAGGGCATTTTCGTAATCTTTGGATTTATAGTAAGAATTTCCAATCGAAAAATACAATTTAGGAATTATTTTTTCAGCTTTTGTTTTTGTTTTTTCGTCACCAAAAGTTTCAGCTATTTCCTTGGCTTTTTCATAATTTTCAAGCGCTTCTTTAGTGTTTTTGGCTTTGTAAAGTTCTGTTGCATACTTGTATTGTAGTTGAGGAAGCTGCGTTTCTGTAAGATTTTTTATATCATTACCTTCTTCACCGATGGCAACAGCCATATTATGCGCTTCATAAAAAATATTGATGGCAGCCTTTACATCCGAATTTGCCAGCTCTGCTCCCTTATTATAAGTGTTAACCACATCGTCAATGGTTTGGCTATATAATGTTCCGGTTATAAGCGTTAACAAAAGGAATAATCCTAAAATTTTTAGACCAGTTTTCTTCATAACTTGTTGTGTTTTTGTTTTTTATTTGAGCGCAAATGTAATAAAATTTTATAAACAAAATTATATTCGTATCACGTTTAACGAAATTACGTTATCCGATTATTATTATGATAACAAGAATACGGAATTTTGGTTCAAAAGAGATATACTAATGGCATATGCCTGGGATTTTATTTAAAATGGATTTCCTCAATTTTCTCCCAGGGGAAATAAACCTGATCTTCCTTGTTCTCAAAAACAAGCACTCCATCGTTCCGGTCCGATACGTCCTGCATCTCACCAAGGAGAATATTTTCTCCATTTTTTAACTCTATGTTCGACCACTTGTAGTTTTTTGGAATGATTTTTTTAATGTTTTTGAATGGAATGCTGTACTCCAGCCCACGGTCTTTCCCATCGAGGATTTCGATATCCCAAACTTCATCGAGGTCAAAAATCAGTATGCCTGAAACACTGTTTTGACCAACAGGGACTACTGTTCCCCTTAGGTTGTTTGGTGTTTTATATGATGCATATGCATTACCTGAAAATAGGTTGTTTTCTTCGAAAGTTACTTTTCGGAATTCATCCCAGTTAATATCTACTCGCCCCATTCCTTCAACTGTAACGATTATTCCCCGGTTTTGACTGTTAACATCATTGCTTCCTGTTAAATAATACTCATTCCCCGAATGCAATACAACCAGACTTCCACGGCCATCTTTTGAAATAGACAGGATTTTTCCGAATTTAATGGATACATCACCATCTTTAATATCTCCATCTAATTCATCGGTGCTTACACGCTCATCATGATCCCATTGAATTAATCCGGTAAAACTTCCTAAACTTGTTTGAACAGTTCCGTTTAACGGATCTCCAAATTTTTCTGTCAAAACCTCAGGTGTTTCAGAAAACTCAACTTTATAAATACGATCCCAATCTAACTTTATAAGGCCAACATCATTGTCGAGAACACGGATTGTGGCACCAATATCGTTTGACCCTCCTTTTAAATGGTAGATGTGGCCATTTTTTAATTCCAGATCTACCTTACTTTTTGTAATGATCTTCAATGATTTAATATCGCCAAACTGACAGGTGAAAACATGTGTTCGGGCGTTATAGTTTTCGATGTCGATATTTATATTCAACCACTCTTCCCACCAATAACTTTCACTATCCCTTAGCTGTTCTTCATCTTCCCGGGATAAATATTTGAGATAATCGTTTGATGTTTTTATGGAGTTGAAAAAGTCAGACCAGTAAACTTCTTCTTTTCCCCAACGTATGGCTCCGGTATAAACATTATCATCAATGGTTGTGACAGTACCATGAATAAATCCTTCATCGGCCTGGGCCTGGATTGTAAAAGGATTAAATAGCACTGATGAAAGAATTAGCACAGAATAAATGATTTGTTTTTTCATTGTTAACCTCCGGTAATTTATAGTTTATATTTCGGTAAATTTTGTTTATAATGATATGACGCAACAACTGTAATATTTGTTACATTATTAAATAAAACTTATAGATCATCCAACGATTCAGGTTGAAGGCCTTCTTCTGTCATTTGCCATTTTTTTTCTGCCCGGTTACTTGAGTGCCGGTACGAATAGTAATTTATGATGGTTGACAATTCAGGGTGCACATAAATTTCTTGCCCAACCGGTACTTCCAGAACGATATGCACTGCCTGATCCCTCCATTTTTCATGTTGAGGCAGGACAAAGTATGGGTCAAAAACAATGGAAGTGTCGGTTTTGGAGATATGGTAAATGATTTTTTGGGAAATCTCGCGAGCATGGTGCTTATTTTTCCCCCTTGCAGATGCATATAAAATAATATACGTTTTCTCATCGGTGGATTTTCTGAGATCCAGGCCTATGCTTTTAATTAGAACCTCTTTTTTTTCATTCATAATGAATGGATGATCTTCATCGAAAAAAAAGTCATCTTCATAATATATTAAGTCATCAAAATATTCACTGTTACCTGCCAGAAGGTATAACGGTGTGTCTGTTTTAAATTGATGAGTAATTTCTTTGCGGGTCGTTGCTTTGTGTTTAAAATCCCTGCCGATTTGCAAGGCAATTAAACCACACATAACTACACCAATTATCCATAAAACTAATGCAATTATACCAATCGGCTTGGTTGATTTAAGGCCAAATAAAAGCTTGATGCCTGCAAAGATCAGCATAATAACAGGTATTCCGATAATTAATAAGATGCCCACAAGAGCGAGTGAAAGCTCCTGTGTACTATTGAAGATCAGCATAAGATATTTAATAGCTGGCAATTCAGAATGAGTAATAAATGAGAAGCTAAAAATATGAATACCTCCCAGATCAAGGAATGGTGTTGCTAAAGCTATCAATAAACCTATTCCGGCCATAATGAAAGCTACTCCAAGCACGATAATGATAAGTTTAAAAATAAGTTTTAGGAACTGAGCAATGCCAACAAGGATCTTTTCTATGGTAGATTTATGATCTGCGCTTTTTTTTTATAGGCTTTTTTTGCCTTATCGGTGAGATCGTTCAGTTTTTTTTCCAGATGACTTATCTCTTCTTTTATTTTTTTTTCAATGGTTGATATATTCACCTGTTGACCCTTCATTTCGAGTTTTTCGGCAGTGCTTTTTGCTTCAGGAATTACAAGCCATAAAATAATGTAGACTAATAAGCCCGATCCCCCTACGAACGTAAAAAAAACGAATGCCAACCTGAACCATAGTGGATCGGTGTTCAAATATGCTCCAATACCTCCGCAAACACCACCAATAATTTTATTGTCAGGATTCCGAAAAAGGCGCTTTGGTCTGGATGAGCTTACTTTTTCCTCCTCCTCCTGGTAATATTCCCCGCTTTCAAACTCCTGTGGCTGTCCCATGATCATGGTAACCTCTTCAATATCCTCAATAGTGATAACCTGCTTTTTATCAGATAATTTTTCTTGCAGCATTTCTGCTATACGCCCTTCTATATCGGTGTATATATCATCTGCCCCATCTGACCCGACATAATATTTTTTTATACTGTCGAGGTAATTATTTAAGACGCTGTATGCATCTTCATCAATATGAAATATTATGCCGCTAATATTAACTGTGAAGTTTTTTTTCATGATTTGTTATAATTGAATTGTTAATTT
>JAGLWB010000115.1 GCA_023133655.1 Bacteroidales bacterium | reverse complement strand
ATGTTTCAGTTGATTTGTAAATTTCGCCGGGCAATGCTCCCCTTGTCTGAGCCCATGCTATAGGCTTGCAAACAATGAGAATTAATAGTATTAGTATTTGTTTTTTCATAGTATAAAGATATTAATTAATTACGACAATTTTTTGATAATCCTTCAACTTCCCATCAATTTCCAACGTAATATAATATAAACCTGAACGTACCTTAGTTGTATAAACCCTATTGCTATGATCTCCATAATTTTGATATTTTCTAAACAGTTCAGTGATTAATATTCCTTTTACATCATAAAGGTTAATAACAACATTAGCATCTTCGGAAACAAAATAATTTATATTAATATGGCCATCAGCAACAGGGTTAGGGGATATTTGTTGAAATGATGAATTGGGCTCTGTTGGTCTTTCATCAGAAACCTGAGACACATTTTCATGTGTACATAACAGGTCAATTAAATATTCCCTGTAAAAGAGTATTGATAAACTGCATGTCTAATTGTTTCTGCTTTAGACGCTCCCATTTTTGTAAAGAAGAATTATTTATCATGCTTTCAAGTTTTGACTTTCTTCTGGGGATTTCGCTTCGGCTACGCCTTCGCTTTATCCCCAGAAGAAAAATTAAGTATCAACAAAGCTATAAATTATGTCAAAGAACTTAAAATTTTAACTCATTGCCATATGGCACAAATATAGGCGGACGAAATCATTTTTTGTTGGGTGTATCAAAAAGCCTCCATTGTGGCATATGTGAAATTATTGATTACGCACCTTTGGTGCTTATGTAATATTGTATTATTTAACCCCCGGGCTGATGCCCGGGGCTGTTGAGTACCGCCCCCTTGGGGCTATTGATTGTATTAATCAACAATTTGTGCAGAATATTCCAGCCTTTCAATGAATAGCCCCACCTTTCAGAGGCTGTGTGAAAACAAAAAGTCAACCCTCTGAGAATTGAATATTTGAATTTTGAAAAGTGCTGCGTGTGAAGTTCAGGGAGATCCTGGATCAAGTCCAGGATGACGTTGTTTATTATTTTTTTAGGAGAGGGAGGAGGTTTTTGCAAAGCAAAAACCTCCTCCCTCTCCCCACTTTCTCACGTTGACGCGTCATCCCAGACTTGATCTGGGATCTGCTTATAAACCCAACACTGATTGTTTTTGCCAGCTTGATCTGGGACCGGCTTATTAACCGACAGCTATCTGCGATACTGGATTTATGAACAAAGAAATTGTTGAAATTTTTTCAGATACTTGCTCGAATAAACTACCCAGGGAGGATCGTTTTCACACAGCCTCTTCAAGGCGGGGATTAAAAAGCTATATCTTGAATATTTTTCTTCTATAGGTCAATGTATGACCGGTTTTATTAATTCCGGTGACTTTATAAAAGAGTGGCCCGCTTTGAATATTCTCCGGGCGCCATATTATTTCATGTTCTCCGACTGAAATAGGGCAGTTTTCAATGGTTTCAATAACAACTCCATCAAGCCTGTAAAATGAAAATGTTAAGCTTGAGATTTCATCTCTTGGAATAACATATGTAATTCGGATGTCCTGATCAAAAGGATTAGGATAATGTGAGCTTAGATATAGCCATGGGATGCCTATCAGTTCAACAGTCCCTGAAAAGGTATTATTGTGCTCACAAAATTCATCAAATGAATCAATATCATCAATTTTGCCATAAAATGTAATAATCTCTCCGTAAAGACCTTCCGGAATAATAAATTCAAAAATAATTTCCCTGGTTTCATGTACTTCGAGTTTTTCAATCAATTCTTCATAAACCAGTAATGTTTGATTATCTCCCATGGCAAATGCTCTAAACCACACATTTTCAGCCGGCAGACTTCCATTTTTAATGCTGGCAATAAGGGTTATCTCTGAACCAGGGATGACGCTCTCTTTGTTTATTTCAATATTAGACAGGTTGAAATCGTATGAGGGATACGATAAAAATGTTGAGTCTGCATATTTAAAAACCATTGGATAATTTATGCCTTTATAAGTAATATTTATCCTGTTAAGAAGATTGAAAACATCAAATGTCGATTCACATGTCCCTTCTTTAACTTTTAAGTGAATATCCAATAGTTTTGATTCCCCGGGAAGAATCATACCCATGTGAGACTGAATAAAAATTGAATTAATATTGTTACAAAAATCGGGTAAGCTATCTTCAATAGGGTAAAAATGTTTTCCCAGGAAAATATCGAGAATTAAGTTGTCTGCAATATCATTTCCTGTATTAACTACCTCAATTTGCGTTAGGATATCATAATCATCATCACCATTAATGATCATTGGCTCATCCGGGTTAACAGGATTGCCATTAATTTGGGTTATTTTTCTGTCTACCCTGATTTGAGGCCCGATGGTATTCACAATTATCTCTTCCTCTTTTATTGTGTCAATAGTTTCTCTATATGAATAGCAAAGCATTTCGTCTAACGTTATGTTGTACTCATTCCCGGCGAAATAATTATATACTTCCCCCTGTTCAAGGATGTTAAATTTGGGGACAATGGTGGTAGGGAAATCAGAAAATTCTGAAAGATTTATAACTTCAACACCAGTTGAGTCATTATAGATCGTTGGCAAATATGTTGTTAATGAATCGAAATCGGTGTTATTAATATCCAGGGTTGACCATTTAGCGTTTTCCAATCCTTTAAAATAGTTAGTTGTATTGATGGTTAAATCTTCAAGAGACCCGGTACCAATTACAAGGGTGGCATATTCCAACACACTGCTATTTGCATTTTTATCGGCAATGCTGAATTGTGCTGAAGGAATATCATAATCAATTAGGCCATTTGAGATTCCGGAATAATTGATTCTTTCTCCTGAAATTGTGAAATCAATAGAATATACTCCATTTTCAAGTGTTTCATCTATACTGAACAAGATGATAAAATAAGCTCTTCGGGTGGGTTGCATCAGATTTAGTGTATCACCCAGCTTTATCAGCACTTCACCTTCAGGTTGATTAAATCGCCATCCGGTAATAAAACTGCCAATCTCGTCACCTGTATGAACGATATTTCCATCTCCATCAACTTTTGTGGGAACAAGAGGACGTGGATAGGCAACATAACTCATTATTGCATGTGTATTACCCAATTCTGGAGGGAGATTTGGTGTGATAGCGGTATTAAACCAATTATCATCTGTGCCGTTCGACACTTCAATTTTTATTTCAAGAAAGGTCCCACTGACCTGCATCGGGAAATCACCCAGATCGGGGTTGGATGTGTCAGCATCCGGGATTAGTATAACAGTAGTGTGATCGAATTCGGGGTCAATTATTGTTGACATGTTTATTGGCGGCTCGATCAGGCTACAGGGATCTTTCCCTCCGGCAAATGTGGTAATAGTAGATTCGCCATAACCAAACGACACATGATATGGATCGAAATCAACATTAAAGTCATGCGGTTCGTTTTTGTCTTCAATGGTATGTTTAATGAAGATCGTATCCAGCCCAAATTTTGTCACAGGCGGATTAGCTTCTGATGTCAACATGAAGTCAACACCCATTCCATAACCCGATAAAGTATGGGAAAAAATGACCCAGGGAGAACCGCCAAAAATTTCTTCAACCACAAGCCAGCCACCTTTACTGATTTGAATTGGCCCTTCTTTCCCCTGGCCTTCATAAAGGGCATGAATCTTAAAATGTGTTTTGCCCAGATTCTCAAAGAAATCATCTCCATATGTACTATCGGCCCCGCAGTACCATCCGGAGTCAACCATTCCATAGATGTCATCCTGAAAAGGTACAATGGGATAATCCAACCAATCTTCACCATCATCTAACATAAATCCGTCATGTAAAAACCCCGTTGAAGAACAAAACCTGTCGCCACGGTCATCTATCCAATCATCAACACCATCCTGATTGTCATCATCAAGAGCCGGCGGAATCAATAACTGGGGAATATATATCCGGTACTGGAATGGATCTTCCCATATTTCAATGCTGTCGCCGGTGTTGGGATTATCAATCCATTTCTGGTATCCTTCAACAATAGCATCTGTATCAAATGAGCCATCCTCATTGGTTGGCAACGTGATGCTGTATCCGCCAAAACCTTTTGGAATATCGTAAATCATATATCCGAAAACTCCATCACCTAATTCTTCAACTCCTTCAATTGTTTCTGATGGGTCATTGTAATCCACATCATGTCCGGCATTTCTTATCCAGTAATAAGTATACTCTGTTGAAGCATCAATATCAAAAGTCAAATTTGCTTTTCCCCAGGCAGGTAAATGTTTTTGAGTCTCTCCGAGCGTATCTGTTATTAAAAAGTTATTTGTGAGGTATTCAAATTGTAATGGGTTTGGCAGTGGCGCATAATAGGTGTAAGTCGTCCGAATGGGAGTCGTTTTTTCTTCATTGAAAATGGTTGTGTATTCTGCTTTGGAGTAAAGTGATTCGGAGGGAGTGGGATGATACATGTCGATCTCTTCTCCTCCAAGCGATAAAACTGCAATGAATTCCCTGTGAGGTTGTGGTACAGTTCCAACTAAACTATCTGTTGGTAACAATGTATATATTGAAGTATCGACAAATGTAAATCCCTCATAATTATGGATTGATTGATGGATTAATTGCTTCCAAATAACATTTTCAC
>JAGLWB010000114.1 GCA_023133655.1 Bacteroidales bacterium | reverse complement strand
ATTCTGCTATTGTTACTTCTTCAGAACCAAGCATATCCTGTTCAAATGAACCGTTGTTTATGGTTAAATGACTACTAGTAGTTGTAAGGCTCCCTATTAGCTCAAAGGCATCGCTATGGCCACTGTTGATGGTGGTTATCAGGATGTCGGCCGTTTCCCCCGGATCCAGACGGCCGTTGTTGTTGCCCGTTAAGTCTAAAATATCCATCCCTCCGATCTCAAGAAAAGGGGCATAGCCGGGAATTGTAATTTTACTGATCCACGTATCATTACCATCAGTGGCGGTAACGTCAAACAACACAAAGTGGCCATCGGGAAGATTATCAGCTACATCAAAGGCAAACGCATCTTCAATCATTACACTTTCTTCAGCAGGCACTGTACCATAATCAGCAGTAGCTGTTGTAATGGTAACATATTCATCGTCTGAGGAAAGAGTAACCGTGACATTGGTTGCATCTTCCAGGCCAACATTCTTAACACTTAATGAAAGAAGGATCGATTCACCATAATCCATTAATCCGTTGCCATTGCCTGCATCATCATTGATAAAAAACTCATCACGTACAATATACGGTCCTTCCAGGGGAATGACCGGAATTTCAGCCTGGTAAGGCAGATAGTTATGTGCGGATACAGATACCATCGCAAATCCCGGTTCCTGGACGGGCTCGTCAAACTGGACAATAGCCATGCCTGATGCATCGGTATAAGCAACGCTGTAAATAGTCTGCTCTTCATTACTGATACAAACCAGGGCATTTTCAACAGGGCCTTCACCACCTAACACGGTCACTTCGTATTCAGTAAGCCCTAAGAAAAGCTGAGCGTCATGGTTAACGATCATTTCCTCCGGTTGCAAAGTCCATGGTTCCAGAGAGGAATCACCTAACCATAAATAGGTTCTGACATTTGACCGTCCGATATCACCATGGACATTAAGAACCGTAACATTGGCAAAATTAGTAACGTACCCAATATTTAAGATCCCTTCATGAAAAACAGCCTTATACATTTCTTTATCATAGTCGTGATTAGGTATGGTATAAGATGGAATGATGGCCCCATTGATAGCGATAGCTGCTACAGGTGATTTCATAAAGGATTCACACAGGCAATTTCCGGCATGAGATACAATGTCCATATTATCACAGCATACATCAAAGAGAACAAACAGCCTGTTTTCATTTGTTAATTGCAAGATGTGTGAATTGCTGAAACTACCCTGGGATCCCCAATTATAAAATTCTGTAGCGCTTCCATGTCCTCTGTAGTTGAAAATACCGCAAGAAGTTGTATTCACAAACTCAATAATATCATCATTACCGGCTCCGGCCCCACCATAGCATTGTGTGAAAACGGGAGTCTGCAGTGCATAATCGAACGTACGAATTTCTTCTTTGCATAGCGTGTATTTATCCGGGTAGAGTTCTTTATGTGCAACCAGAATGGTATTTTCTGCCCAGTTTGTAGTTACATCGGGGTTGAAATAATGGTCCATGAGTTTATCCATCTGAAGCTCAAGATCTCCAAGGTTGTCATACGTAATCCTGCCTATTGCCAGGTCGGCATAATGATCATCAGGTCCATCCATACAGGAATACCAGGAATCTGAGTAGGAACCATCTTCACCAGGAGGATCCCAATA
>JAGLWB010000113.1 GCA_023133655.1 Bacteroidales bacterium | reverse complement strand
TACCTACAAATGCAGCGTTAAACTCTCCGCCGTGCGCAAAGTCAGGTGTGCCACTCGGACATCCGGTCTGGACTGTCCAGGGCTGGTTCTGGAGAAGGTACTCCTGCGTCCAACCTGCTGGTATAAACCCATCCTCAAAGCCCTCTTCCCATACAGTGTAATAGTCAAGTACAGGGGGTAACCATGTAGCTACTCCGGTCATACTGTTGACATGGAACTGCTGGGGGGGGAGGAATACTTCATACAATAATACATTGATCGGTATATCAGCAAAAACATAAATATCAGTCAACTCATATGGGCTAAAGTAATCAAGCGTGACCTGTAAGGTATAAGTACCTTCCCAAACTTCATTAAAGATAACAGTGCCGTCGTCAGGGGCGATAGCTTCAAATACAAGGTCAGGATCACCATTCTGGTTGAACAACGTGACAACAGCACCCGCAGGGCTATCGCCCGTGTTCGTATGAATGTTAACCGTTACAGTATGGTCAAAGCCACAGGGTACTACATTTGAGAAGGCAGGATCAGACACATTATAAGTATATACACTTACTACAGCATAACGATACCAGCCTTTGAGGTAATCTGGCCAGTCGGTATCCGTATATTCAGTGTCTAATACACCATCATCTTTTAAGTCCCATAATTCCGGTGCTAACTCATCACCTTCATTCAGTACCCATACCTCGTAATGATCAAAGGCACGAAGATCTTCGCTTTCTCCCTTTGGAATGAAGCGGCCAAAGCCTACATCATAGGTGCCGGGTTCTACATTAGAACCGAACCTTGACAGTGCTTTGCCCTCGGATTCAGAAATATCGATCTTATCACTGTAACTCAAGATCTGCGCTCCGTCAACTTCACTGTAGACAAAGGCACGCATCATATAATCAGCAAAATCTGACGGGCGCCATGGCATGTTTTCAGTTACAAAACGTGAGTAGCTTCTGTAAACAGGAGCCGTTTCATCAATGGCAATAGGTGCGCAATCCGGGAAATCACCGCCCTGGATCATAACAACATAAAAGTCGCCATCAGGAATGGAAACACCAAACTGTGAAAAATCAACATCTACCCATTCATAAGCAAACGGGGTAACTGTTGTAATAGCCAGTTCAGTACCAGGTAAACCATCCTCTCCGTCATCATCATAGATAGCAACATCGAAAGGGGTTAATACATTGCCCGGAGGCCAGTTGCCATCAAAGATATGAATCTGAGCACTGAAAATCTCTGCTGGATAACCGGCCGGAGTAAAGCGCAAGGCATTCATATTGCCACCTTCATTCCATGCGGTAACATTATCGGGAATTCCATCGTCATAACTGATCATATAAAAATCACCGTACTCATACCAGTCGACATAAACTTCCTGGTGGTCAGGATATGAACGCTCGGCATATACTCCAAGGGCAGGGAATGGGAATTCCTTAAGCTGGAAGTTAACAGTAACAGTTTCATTATCACCTACAAAGACATCTTCATAACAATGCGTCATAAATCCTTCGGCTTCAGCACAAACAGTATATGTACCTTCATTAACATCGGCCAATATATAAAGACCTCCTGATCCTGTAGTGGTAACATAGGTGTCAAACTCGCTGGTCGCCGTAACAGTAGCGCCTACAATAGGTACAGGCTGTGAGCCATACTGTGTGACTGTTCCCTCAATGTTTCCTTCACCTGCGATGTAAACATCTATCGGGCCTTCGTGCATTGATTCGCCAGGAGTCGGATCGCCATAAACTGCTGTTACAGAATAGCTATACCATCCGGCTAATAAGCCTTCATCAAAATATTCAAGTGTTTCAAAATCAACCTGGTCAAGGTAGGCACCATCACGATAAATATTATACGCAATCAGGTTATCAGGTACTAAGCCACCGCCGCCGGGAATTCCAAAACCGGTAACTTCCATACCACCTTCAAAATCATTGATATAAGTCATCATTCCTGAAACAGGTTCTATCATCCATAGCTGACCGGCAAAAGCGGTATTATTAAACGGTGCATAGTAAATAACATCCTCAACTCTGTCACAAGCCATATCCTGGGCATAATTAGCATTAAACCCGAGAGGTGTCATTGGAGTAAATAAACCTGTTGTTTTATCAATCATTCCAAAGTAGTCGGAAGCTATATCAACAGCGTAAAGTGTTCCATCGGCGGAACAAGTCATAGTAATGAGTGAAACACCTGTTGATCCAATTAAGGTTGAAGCTCCTGTAACAAGGTCAATCGTATAGATATTTCCTCCGGAGAAAGTACAGGCATACATTGTTTGAGTTGTTTCATCCCAACCCAAACCAGAGGCATCAACTGTACTGGCAATAACAGTATATGTTCCGGTCAGGGTGTCGATGGTTATCAATGTACCACCATAGATAACACCCCACCATGTATCCAGCGCCCATTCACCGGCTGCAACAAAATCAGGAAATGCACCAGCAAGAGACGTTACATTACCGGGATCGTACAAACGGAACGACATCGGTCCAATAGGATCGGAAGACGCATTTGGGTAAGCATTATATGCAAATCCTTTATCTGTGATTGCATCAATTCCTTCATTAGGACTATCCAATAATATAGGTTGCCGTTGTCCTATGGGGGCCAAACCATCAGATGGTTCTGACATGTCCTGGTATAGATCTTCCATAGACATATTATTATATTCAAGCACTTCGGCCCATGTTGCACCATCAGGAGCACCACCAATTATCGGAGGTTCCCATGTTAAATGAGCAGTATGGCCAACATCTTCACCCTCCAGTTCATTTGGTGGAGGCAAATATTCTGATATCCAGCCATAGTATATTCTTCCAGAAATACCACTGGCATAAACAGCTTCAACAGAAGAAAGGTAGGATTCGCCCCATAAGATCAGGAATGACGGATACTGGAACCAGGTTTCAGTGGTGAAACCGGCAATAGCATCATCCAGATACACATTATAACCTATCACAGCTCTGTTATCCTCTTCAACCTCACCGTATATTAGGACATTGTCGATATTATAGTTATTGATGTTCCAGGAATCAGCACCCCAGGCCCTGAACCTCACTTTAAAATCAGGAACTCCCTGGACATGGGCAGTAATATTAAATGTTTCATGTGTCCAGGGGATACTACCTCCCTGGTTGTCATAATGTTTGATCAATACCCAGTCGGTACCATTGTACACTTCAACATCTATATTCTCAGTGGTTGCAGTCGAGTAATTAGAGAGATAAAGATCCCACTCGAACATAATGTCAGGCATTCCCAGTCCGGAAAACTCTTTACTGACCAATGCATGTGAATAGTTCGTAATGGTTGGGCTATAGAAGAATTCGGCTGAAAGACCGGGGTTTCCGGGGGTTGAGATATTCCAGTTACCCTGTGAAGGATCGAATGTCCATTCGTTGGTAGCAAAACTACCTGACTCCCAATTTTCATCCAGCAGATCAAGGCTAACGCCGGGAGCAAGCCATGTAGCGATCAGCGTAAGGGGATCAACATACAAGGCTGATGGTGGATAAGTAGTTTCCATTAACAGAACGTCAATGGTCATATCGCCTAGTATATCAAAACCAAGCTGCTCCCAAAGGTCATAACCAAACAGCATTACCAGCATGTCGTATGTTCCATTCCATACTTCGGGGAACACCACCACGCCACTGGCAGGAACAATTGCTGTATACTGGTGGGCAGGAAGGCCATCCTCATTGGCCAAAATAACCTGGGCTCCTTCAGGGCTGTCGCCGGAAGAAAGGGTTACATTGATGGTTACTTCTGAGTACCAGTTTTTACCAAGCATATTTGACAAGGCAGCTTCGGATGTTGCACCTGAATAAACAGCTTCAACAGCCCAGCGATAACCGCCATCAGGAAGTGATTCCCATTGGTTGTCAGTATAAGCTTCATTGGTAATAAAACCTGAAAGTAATGTCCACAGTTCAGGATTGTTTTCATCACCTTCATTTACACGATAAATAGCATAATGGTCAAGGTCTCTCGGTGTTTCGCCTCCACGTGGAAGGTATTCACCTTCTCTCATAAATCCTTCTGCATCGGCAGGAGGGTTCAAAAAGACAGAATGTTCGGAGATCCTGGTCATTTCAACAAACTCCTGGTTTGTTGGTGATAACGGACCACCTTGTCCGCCAGGTCCGGAGCAGATTGCTCTGATCATAAAATCATTATATCCTGCAGGGATCCATGGCCCTGTTTGATATTTTGAGAAACTCCTCATGGAAGGGTTCGTTTCATCCACTGCGATAGGAGCGCAATCAGGATAGTCGGTACCCTGCTGCATGGCAATATAGAAATCACCACTCTCGATTACAATACCGGCAGATGAAAGGTCAAATACAACCCAGCCAAAATCAATAGGTGTTATATCCGCAAGGCCTCCAAGGAGAGTACCGGGATAACCATTGGCACCATCACCAGCGTAAAC
>JAGLWB010000112.1 GCA_023133655.1 Bacteroidales bacterium | reverse complement strand
CCTCATAACGAGCTAACATTTCAGTATCCGTCAATTCAAAGGAAATGGTCACCGGAATATTCTGAACAATAATAGCAGGTAAAGTGACTTTACTATTCTCATTATTTAAATTGAATTCATCTGACCCACGCAATGAGGAAATCTGGGACCATGTAGTCAAAGGAAAAAAAAGGAGGGAAATAAAAAATAGTATGGAAAAGTTTTTCAGCACGCTTTTTCTCAGATTTTTTTCAAAAATAGTGAAGAAAGTTGAAAAAACCTTATTCAGTTTACGAATTATGAAAAATGATAGTTGGCTTATGCCTTGAAGCTGGAGGCTATTACTATTTTGAAAGAATTGTTTTCACTGTTTTAACTATACCGGCTACGTCATATCCACATTCGGCATGCAATTCCGGGATTGTGCCCTGTTCAATAAACTTGTCGGGAATTCCTAATCGTTTTACCTGTGCAATATAATGATGATCTGCCATAAATTCCAGCACTGCGCTTCCCAGCCCACCAACAATAGTACCATCTTCTACGGTTATGATCTTTTTAAATTTACTAAATACAACTACAAGGAGTTCTTCATCGATTGGCTTCAGAAAACGCATATCATAGTGAGCAACGTTGATGCCCTGATCATCCAATTCTTTACATGCATCAATTACCGAATTGCCTACATGTCCGATTGACAAAACAGCTATATCATCACCTTCTTTAATTAATTGTCCTTTTCCAATAATCAATTCACGAAATGGTATTTTCCATTCTACATTTATTCCTCTTCCACGGGGGTATCGAATAGCCATTGGCCCGGTTACATTCAACTGGGCTGTGTACATTAGGTTTCTCAGTTCCTCTTCATTAATAGGAGCTGCTACCGTCATGTTTGGAACAGCTCTTAAGTATGCCAAATCAAAAGCACCATGATGGGTTGGCCCATCCTCTCCAACCAGTCCTGCACGGTCGACGCAAAAAACGACATGTAAATTCTGCAAAGCAACATCGTGGATAATCTGATCATAAGCCCGCTGCAAAAAGGTTGAATAAATATTACAGAAGGGTACCATTCCTGCTGCTGCCAAACCGGCAGCGAAGCTAACAGCATGCTGTTCGGCAATCCCCACATCAAAAGCTCTATCAGGAATTTGAGCCATCATTATGTTCAAGGAGCTTCCTGTTGGCATGGCTGGTGTAATTCCAACGATCCGGCTATTATTTTTTGCAAGCTCAACGATTGTTCTACCAAAAACTGTTTGGTATTTTGGAGGGGGTTTATGTTCACAGGGATATTCAATAATCCTACCTGTTTTTTTATCAAATGCTCCGGGCGCATGGAACGTAATCTGATCTTTCTCAGCTTGTTTAAAGCCTTTTCCCTTGACGGTAATAACATGTAATAATTTTGGCCCTTTAATATTTTTTAAATCGCCTAGGATCTTTGTTAACCGAACCACATCATGGCCGTCAACAGGCCCAAAATACCTGAAATTAAAGGCTTCAAACAGATTTGATTTTTTAAGGATAGTTGATTTGACGGCATTTCCGATTTGTTTCACGATGGCGCGTGAATTTTTTCCGTATTTGGTCCTTCCACCCATCAATATCCATACCTTATCTTTGAGCTTATTATAGGTTTTTGATGTTACAATATCAATCAGGTATTCACTAAAAGCCCCTGCACTTTTATCAATGGCTATACCATTATCATTAAGGATAACCAGCAAATTTGATTCAGAAACACCGGCATTATTCAAAGCCTCCATGGCCATTCCACCTGTCATAGACCCATCCCCAATAACAGCAATATGTTGCCGTTCGTCTTCCTGATTCAGGCTGGCAGCAACTGCCATACCCAAGGCGGCAGAAATAGATGTGGATGAATGCCCCACGCCAAAGGCATCATACTCACTCTCCGAAATTTTGGGAAATCCACTTATTCCATGATGCTTTCTATTAGTATGAAAAACATCTTTTCTTCCGGTCAGTATTTTATGAGCATAGGCCTGATGGCCAACATCCCATATCAACTTATCAAATGGTGTATTAAAAACATAATGGATAGCTACTGCCAGTTCCACTGCGCCAAGGCTGGCACCAAGATGGCCCGGATTGGTTGAAACCATATCAATAATCAACTGTCTGATCTCTTCGGACAGGCCAGGCAATTGCTCTTCATTCAGCTTCCGAAGATCTGCCGGAGTATTAATATTTTGTAGTAATGTGTTGCGGTTTGCTTCCATTCCGTCCTGAAAAAATAAATGTTAGTGCGTAATAATTATAAAAAACCCAGCTCTAAACGGGCTTCATCCGTCATCATGTCCATATCCCAGGGAGGTTCAAAAACAATCTCCAGTTTCACATCCTTAATCCCCATAATTTGTTGAATTGTTTCCCTGACTTCCTGGGGTAAAGACTCAGCAACCGGGCAATTCGGGGCAGTAAGGGTCATTGTGATAGAAGCAATGAAATCGTCGTCGACCCCAAATTCATAAACAAGTCCCAGGTCATAAATATTAACCGGGAGTTCAGGGTCATAAATCGTCTTTAGCCGACTCTTTATTTCTTCTTCCAGCATTCTTTTATCTAAATCATTTCTCATTGATTTTTATTCGTTTTTTGTTTTAAATGCAAGAGCGTAAAGTTTCAATTGTTTGGTCATAGAAACCAAACCGTTTGACCTGGTTGGAGATAAATGTTCCTTTAATCCAATCTGATCAATAAAATCGAGTGATGCGTTGATGATATCATCCGGTGTTTGCCCCGAAAACACACGTATCAACATGCTAATGATCCCTTTGGTGATAACAGCATCGCCATCTGCTTCAAACCGGATTTTCCCATCTTTATATGATGCATGCAACCATACCCTTGACTGACAACCTGATATCAAATTACTTTTTATTTTAAACTTATCATCCATAACAGGTAAAGACATACCCAACTCGATAAGGTAATTGTATTTATCCATCCAATCGTCAAAATATTGAAATTCTGTAATAATCTTGTTTTGTGTTTCAGCAATTGTCATTTGCTTAGCATTTTAGAACCATTATTAATTCCCAAACATTTCTTTCAGTTTCAGTAATGCCTCCACCAGCTTATTCACTTCCTGGTGCGTATTATATAAACCGAATGATGCCCGAATAGTACCCGGGATATGAAAAAGGTCCATTACCGGCTGAGCACAGTGATGTCCTGTTCTCACTGCTATCCCAAATCTATCCAGAATAGTCCCTGTATCATAGTGATGAATCCCCTTCATTAAAAATGAAATGACACTGGTTTTATTTGTACCCGATCCAATTATCTGTAATCCATCTATATTTTTCAACGCATCGACAGCGTATTTATAAAGGCTTGACTCATAGGCTGCAACACGTTCCATCCCCAGGTTATTCAAATAATCAATGGCTGCTTTAAAACCAGCTACACCAGCTACATTCGGTGTGCCGGCTTCAAATTTAAAAGGCAAATCGCCGTATGTACTATTTTCAAATGTTACGGTTTTTATCATTTCACCACCCCCCTGATATGGAGGTATCTTTTCGAGGAATTCTTCCTTTCCAAATAAAATTCCTATTCCCATTGGGCCATACATTTTATGTGCTGAGAAACAGTAAAAATCACAACCCAGATCACGAACATCCACTTTCATGTGAGGGACAGCCTGAGCCCCATCAATCAAAACAGGTATGGCATGGTTATGGGCAATCTCTATAATATCTTTAACAGGGACAATGGTCCCCAATGCATTAGAAACATGAGCAACAGCAACAATCCTGGTTCTATTATTAATAAGTTTTTGGAAAGCGGCCATATCGATTTCACCAATCTCATTCAGCGGAATAATTCTCAGCTTAGCTCCTCTTTCTTTACAAACAAACTGCCACGGAACAATGTTTGAGTGGTGCTCCAGTGAAGAAATAATGATTTCGTCTCCCTCATTGATAAAGCTTTTTGCAAAACTGGAAGCAATTATATTTAACGAATCAGTAGCTCCTTTGGTAAAGATTATTTCCTTCTTATTCTCAGCGTTGATAAACTGCCGGATAATTTCCCTTGTCTCCTCAAATGCCTGTGTTGCCTCCTGGCTTAAATAATGTACGCCGCGATGAATATTACTATTAAATAAAGAATAGTAATCAGAAATTGCCTGGATAACCTGCTTTGGCTTCTGTGTTGTGGCCGCATTATCCAGGTAGACCAATGGTTTTCCATAGACCTGTTGTCCCAGAATCGGAAAATCTTTTCTTATATTTTCGATGTTTATATTCATCTTTAATTAATCCATCCACCCACCCCAACCCACCCACGACTAAAGTCATGGGCTAAGTCATGAGCTAAATCGTGGGTTAAGTGTCAAATCTTGCTCATATCAATGTCGAATGAAACTATATTTTCTTTTGTTCTGCAATTCAAAACACATTGATCGCATATTGACAATTCACCACGCAGGCGTTTTTTCACCAGGTCGTCAATACGGAAACGCAATGCATCGATCGATATTTTATTAATCACCTCGGCTGCAAAAGCATACATCAATAGCATCCTGGCATTATCTTCCGAAAGTCCTCTTGATCTAATGTAAAAAAGGGCATCCTCATTAAGCTGTCCAACAGTTGCACCATGACTGCATTTCACATCATCAGCATAGATTTCAAGAAATGGTTTGGTATTAATAATTGCTTTATCCGTAAGGAGTATGTTTTTATTTCGCTGGTTTGCATTTGTCCGCTGGGCATCACGGTGCACCAGAACATGGCCGTTGAACACAGCTTTGGCCTGATCGTCTATAATCCCTTTAAACAATTCATCGCTGGTACTGTTGGGTTTGAGATGATCAACATAAACCTGATTGTCAACATGTTGGTTTTTGTCAACAAGGTAAAGTCCAAAAACATTTGCCTTACACCCCTGTCCGTTGATTTTCACGTGTGTATCGTTTCGAATAAGGCCGCCATTCAACACAATAGCATTAGTCGACAACTCGCTATGATCATCCATATGAAAATAGGTGGAATTAATCAATGACGATTGGTCATTAATATTCTGAAGCTTGTAGTGGTCGATGAAACTGTTTTCGGCCAACATAACTTCAGTTACAGAATTGGTAAAGCTCCGTCCATAACTCAGCGAATCATCACAATGTACCAATGTGAGTCTGCTGTTTTTACCTAAAATGATCAGGTTTCTGTTTTGAACAAAAATATTTTCATCCTGATTGATCATATTGACCATCTGGATTGTATTTTTCACCTCAACATTATCAGGAACATAAATAAAAACACCATCCTGGGCAAAGGCAGTATTTAATGCATCAAGGCCATTTCTCCTATAATTATCGTATTTCGAGAAAGAATCTTCGACAAGTTTTGGGTGCTCAATCATGGCTATTGCCAGACTACCAATGATTGTTCCATCAGGAAAGACAATTAATTGTTTTTGTTTTGGTGCAAACCATCCATTTAAAAGGCTTACAAGATGGGTTTCAAAATCAGGTACTTCGCATTGCAACAAAGTATCTACATCAACATCCTCATCAATAGGTTTAAAAGGATGGATATACTCATACGACAATGGCTTCTTCAGGTCAGTATGCCTCCACCTTTCCAGGCTTTGATCCGGTAACCCCAATTCCTTAAAGGTTTCGAGCGCTTTATTCCGGATCTTTGTAATCAAAGGTGTATCATTTTTACAAATAACCTTGCGGTTATTCTCAAAACTCTGAATGAGTTTATGTTTGAACTCCTCTTTTGATAAAAAAGCTTCCATAGTTTAATTAAAACAATTTTACTTATCCTTCAACCACTCGTAACCTTTTTCTTCCAGCACCAGGGCAAGTTCTTTCCCTCCTGATTTCACTATTTTTCCCTTGTAAAGCACATGAACAAAATCAGGAACTATATAATCAAGCAATCGCTGATAATGAGTAATAACCACAATGGCATTGGTTTCAGAGCGAAATTTATTAACACCATTGGCTACAACCCTAAGTGCATCAATATCAAGCCCTGAATCTGTTTCATCCAGAATAGCCAGCCTGGGATCAAGCATAAGCATCTGCAAAATTTCATTTTTCTTTTTTTCTCCACCGGAGAACCCTTCGTTTACCGAACGGTTTACCAGCTTCGCATCAATCTCGACCAATTGTTTATTTTCTTCCAGCTTCGTCAGAAACTCCCCAGCCGGGACGGGATCTAATCCCTTGTATTTTCGTTGTTCATTCATTGCTGTCCGCATGAAGTTTGTCATGCTCACACCGGGAATTTCCACAGGATATTGAAAGCCCAAAAAGATACCTTCACAAGCTCTTTCCTCGGGACTAAGATCTGGTAAATTATGTCCATTATAAGTAATTGACCCTCCTGTTATTTCATACATTTCATTGCCGGCAATAGCCCAGGCGAGTGTACTTTTCCCTGTTCCATTTGGTCCCATAATAGCATGCACCTCACCGGCATTTACCTCAAGGTTCAATCCTTTAATGATCTCCTTATTCTCAATAGATACTTTAAGATCTTTTATACTTAACATTATGTACTATGTTTTTGTTTTTTAATACTATGTGATATGTGAACCATTATTCTTTATCCAACACTTCCTTCAAGGCTAATGGCAAGGAGTTTTTGCGCTTCAACGGCAAACTCCATGGGTAACTTCTTCAACACATCTTTGGCATAACCGTTTACGATCAGGCCAATGGCGTTCTCTGTACTAATCCCTCTTTGCCGGCAATATAACAGTTGATCATCTGAAATCTTTGATGTAGTAGCCTCATGCTCAACAATAGATGATTGATTGGCTGCCTCAATATACGGGAATGTATGTGCACCGCACTTATCGCCTAATAACAATGAATCACATTGGGAAAAGTTTCTGGAGTTAGAGGCTTTCTTCATAACCTTAACCAAACCCCGGTAACTATTATTACTAAACCCGGCAGATATGCCTTTAGAAATGATCGTACTTTTGGTATTTCTTCCTATATGGATCATTTTCGACCCTGTATCGGCCTGTTGATGATTATTAGTGACTGCAACCGAATAAAATTCTCCAACTGTATTATTTCCCAACAATATAACACTTGGGTATTTCCAGGTTACGGCCGATCCTGTTTCAACCTGTGTCCATGATATCTTCGAATGGTTTCCTTTACATATCCCACGTTTGGTAACAAAGTTAAAAATACCTCCTTTGCCATTTTTATCGCCCGGATACCAATTCTGAACGGTTGAATATTTAACCTCTGCATCTTTCATGGCAATAATCTCAACAACTGCTGCATGCAACTGATTTTCATCGCGTTGAGGAGCAGTACATCCTTCCATATAGCTAACATAGCTGCCTTCGTCAGCAATGATCAACGTCCTTTCAAACTGTCCGGTATTGGCAGCATTAATCCTGAAATAAGTAGACAGTTCTATCGGGCAACGAACCCTTTTTGGAATATAACAAAATGAACCATCACTAAAAACAGCAGAGTTAAGGGCAGCAAAATAATTATCACCCCTGGGGACAACACTTCCCAGATACTTCTTAATAAGATCAGGATGATTTTTAACAGCCTCGCTAAAAGAGCAGAAAATAATCCCGAGCTTTTCAAGTGTTTCAGAAAATGTAGTTTTAACTGATACACTATCAAAAACAGCATCAACTGCTACTCCTGTTAATCTTTTCTGTTCCTCCAGTGAAATACCCAATTTTGAAAATGTTTTAAGCAGTTCCGGGTCAACTTCATCCAGGTTTTTTAGCCCAGGCTTTTTCTTAGGCGCAGCATAATAGATGATATCTTGATAATCAACAGGTTGATAGTCCAGGTTAGCCCATTCAGGCTCGGTCATTTCCAACCATTTTTTATACGCCTTCAACCTGAATTCCAGCAAAAAAGCAGGTTCATTTTTCTTGTTGGAAATAAACCGGACAATATCTTCACTAAGCCCTTTGGGGGCTGTATCCATCTCAATATCAGTCACAAAACCATATTTATACTCACTGCCCGTTACCTCGTCCAATATATTATTTTGCTCGTCATTCATTAATCTATACGGTTTATTTAGATCGATTTTAAATAGGATTGCAAAGATACTAATAATTTTAAGGTTTTAGTGTCCCGTATGCTGATGTTGGCTAAATATTATTTTGATGAGGGCTACAATCTTTCCCCGCCCTAAAGGACGCGGCTATTCATGTTCAATCCGCCAAGTTAATGCCATATGGCACAAATATAGTTGCTCAATTTTTTTAAACCCTTCAAAAAATAACTTATATGTAAGTATTCTGTGGTTTATTGGCTAAAATAAGCGAAATACCATGTAGCCGGCACATCAAAATAATATTTAGCCGATGCTTTGTTCTAAATTTCTAATTTTGTACAATTATTGTCCGTAGTACAGATTACAAATTACGCAGGAAGCAAAATATGGTACGATTAAGGGGTATTAAACTTCAAAAACTAATAAATTATGTTTGAAGACCGGAAAAAACGAACTGAACTATCTGAACTTGGTGAGTTCGGACTGATTAACTTTCTTACAAAAAACATAGTGCTAAAAAACAGCAGCACGGTTAAAGGAGTTGGTGACGATGCAGCAGTTATTAACTATAAAGGCAAAAAGACATTATTGTCAACCGACCTTCTGGTTGAGGGAGTTCATTTCGACCTGGCCTATTATCCCCTGAAACATTTAGGATACAAGGCTGCAATTGTTAATTTCTCCGATATCCTGGCAATGAATGCTTTTCCAAAACAAATTACTGTCAGTATCGCCCTTTCAAACCGGTTTTCGCTTGAAGCCATTGAAGAGGTATATTCCGGAATATTACTTGCCTGTGATAATTACAAGGTAGATCTGGTTGGCGGTGATACAACATCCAGTAATTTGGGGCTGATTATTTCTATTTCTGTTCTTGGTGATGCTCCTGCAAGAGATATAGTATTCAGGGACACTGCCGGCAAAGGTGACCTGTTGTGTGTATCAGGTGATCTTGGAGCTGCTTATATGGGACTTTTATTACTGGCAAGAGAGAAAGAAGTTTATAAATCAGATCCAACTATGCGGCCAGACCTGGACGGGCATGACTATGTGCTTGAAAGACAACTAAAACCTGAGGCCAGGGCTGATATTATCAGGCTTCTAAACGATCTGCAAATCAAACCTACCTCCATGATTGACATTTCAGACGGCCTTGCCTCTGATGTTCTGCATATTTGCTCCGGTTCAAAGCTTGGCTGCCAGATATACGAAGAGAAAATACCTATTGATCCGGCCACAGTAAGTACATCAAAAGATTTCAAAATCAGCCCCACCACTGCCGCCATGAACGGAGGTGAAGATTATGAACTATTGTTTACGATCAAAAAAACTGATTATGCAAAAATAAAAGATAATCCTGCTTTATCCGTTATTGGTCATATGACAGAGGAAAGCAGTGGAGTTAACCTTATATCAGCATCAGGTACAATGGTTCCTGTTACTGCACAAGGATGGGACGGACTAAGATAAGAGACGAATGACGATAACTTGTCTGCCTCAGGCGGATACAAAATAAATTGAAATCAACTAATAAATATTACTCCGACTTAGCGCCATTAATCAGGAGCTTACCTGATAAACCGGGTATTTATCAGTATTTTGATGTTAGTGGAAAGATCATATATATTGGTAAAGCAAAAAATTTAAGAAAACGTGTTTCTTCTTACTTTAATAAAGAAGTTGGCAGTGGCAAGATCCAGGTTCTTGTAAAAAAAATTGCTGACATAAAATTTATGGTTGTTGATACCGAACTTGATGCATTGCTTCTTGAAAACAACCTGATAAAAAAATACCAACCCCGATACAATGTTCAATTAAAGGACGATAAAAGCTTCCCCTGGATATGTATCAAAAACGAACCTTTCCCAAGGGTATTCCCAACCCGGCACGTCATCAAAGACGGTTCTGTTTACTTTGGACCTTATGCGTCAGTTCGCATGATGAAAACCATACTGGGCCTCGTAAGACAATTATATCCATTGCGTACCTGCAAATTAAATCTGTCCGAAGGAAATATTCTGAAAAAAAAATACAAAGTCTGCCTGGAATATCATATTGGTAATTGTAAAGGTGCCTGTGAAGGATTAGAAACCGGGGAGGAGTACAACCGATCGATAGAATCGATCAAACAAGTCATTAAGGGTAACATTCATTCAGTCATTCAGCAATTAAAAAACCTGATGAATCTGTATGCAGAAAAGATGGAATTTGAAAAGGCCCAACTGGTTAAAGAAAAAATTGATCTGCTTGAAAAATATCAAAGCAAATCAACGGTGGTAAACCCAAAAATTGAGAATGTCGACGTTTTTTCCATTGTTGATGACGAAAAATATGGCTACGTCAACTTTTTAAGAGTAGTGAATGGTGCAATAGTTCAAACACATATGATTGAAATAAAAAAGAAATTGGATGAATCGGCTGAAAAGCTTCTATCTCTATCCATAACTGATTTTCGTCAACGGTTTAACAGCAACGCCAAAGAGATCATTCTGCCATTAGAGCTTCATCAGGAGCTTCCCGGGATTAGGTATACCATACCCAAAAGGGGTGATAAAAAGAATTTACTGGACCTTTCCGAGAGGAATGCAAAGTATTTCCGGGCTGAAAAAAACAAACAACGAACACTTATTGATCCGGAACGGCATACCAAAAGGATCCTGGGCCAAATGAAAAAGGATTTACGGTTGCAAGTTGATCCTGTTTACATCGAGTGTTTTGATAACTCAAACATTCAAGGCAAATTTCCGGTTGCGGCGATGGTGGTTTTTAAAAACGCCAAACCACATAAAAAAGAGTACCGTCATTACAATATTAAAAGTGTTGAAGGCCCGGATGACTATGCTTCGATGGAAGAGATTATTTTCCGCAGGTACAAGCGGTTGCTGGATGAAAACAAGCCATTACCACAACTCATTGTTATTGATGGAGGGAAAGGCCAGTTAAGTGCCGCGCTTAAGAGTCTGGAAAAGCTTGAGCTAAGAGGGAAGATAAGCATCATTGGTATTGCCAAAAAGCTTGAGGAGATTTATTATCCGGAAGATACCCTTCCCTTGTATCTTGACAAAAAATCCGAAACATTAAAAGTGATTCAGCACCTGCGTGATGAAGCACATCGTTTTGGCATTACTCATCATCGAAAAAAACGACAAAAAGGGAGCTTAAAATCTGTGTTAACTGAAATTGACGGTGTGGGTTATGCCACAGCCCAATCATTGTTACGGAAATTCAAGTCGGTAAAGAAAATCAGGAAGGCTTCTTTGGAAGAGGTGCAGGAGGCAATTGGAAAAGCGAAAGGGTTGGTTGTTTACCAATATTTTCACCAATGAAACTGAATTAAGTGCCTAAAGTACTTAAAGTGAACTAAAGTGCCTAAAGTTATAAGAGTTGCTTATAAGGATTAGGATTTAATTCTTTAAACTCCAGGCACTTCAGGCATTCCAGGTTCAAGACCCCGCTATGTGTTCACAAATGAATTTATTTTTTTCTAAAATTATAATAGACAATGAGGCTAATATTAATTGATTTATTACCAGAATAACAGCCGGGCAGAGAAGAACTTTTTGAAAGTTGATGGTCATAATATGGTTCAAACTCAAAAGAAAGAGTCTTAGACTGAAAAAAGCCTATCGCTAATCCAGCTCGAAAATTTATTGTCCATTCGTCGATATTGCAGTATTTGCTTCCGTCTCTTATATTTCCATAACCATATGTTAAAGTCTTATTGTAATTTAACAATATGTTATATGATAATCCTGATGAAAACGAAAATACAAAATTCTCTTTTTCTAAAAAATCAAAACCAAATAAAAATGGAATATTAAAGTATTCCATTTGAATGTCAGCCCTTGTTACTTTCTGGGAAGCGGGGGTATTGTTATAATCTATGTAGAATCTTTTATTCGAGTATGTAGCGCCAGTTTTCACTTTTAGCCATGATGTAAGATGAGATTTGGCAATACAACCAGTTGTAAAGCTAAATTTATTTATATATGACTCGGGAAGGATGAAATGATTAAAAGTAAAATTATGCCCTAATGAAAAATCATTCTTATTTTGAGCAAATAAAAATGTTGACATAGTAATAAAAAACACTAGGATAAAATATAACTTTGGATGTTTAATCATTAATTCAAGTCTTTTAAAGACTATAAATTTAACTGTTATTTGGTGGTTCTACTACTTTAGATCAAAGAAAATGGCTGTCAAGTGTAATACATGACAGCACAACTCCAGGCACTTTAGGCACTCCAAACTCAAGGCACTCTTAATATTTTAACGCTGCAGAGTGAACGTGATATGCATATTAAACCGAACCCTGACTGGTCTTCCTCTCTGTTTTCCGGCATTCCAGCGTGGCATGGATTCGATAACCCTGATTGCCTCTTCATCACAACCTCCGCCGATACCTCTTAGTAAACTAACGTTACTAATGCTGCCGTCGGGCTCAACCACAAAGGTTATATAAACAGGTCCCTGAATACCACTCTCACGTGCCATTTGGGGATATTTAATGTTTTTCTGTAAAAACTTTATTCTCTCTATATCACCGCCCGGAAAGCCGGGTTGCTCTTCAACGACGGTAAAAATTTCCGCTTCAACTATCTCTTCTTCGTCAATATCAACAGGAATATATTCTTCAATCTCAGTTTCTTCATCGGCTTCGGCATCGATGATAATTTCATCTTCAATTTCAACATCGTCTTCCACAATATTCAGGATTGTAGTTTGTGGTGGGGGCTTTGGTGCAGGTGGCTTAACCTTTTGCTCTGTTTGAATGACAATCTCCTCGACCATGTCGGCATCTTCCCTCGTATCCATCTCAAATTCTATTTTTTCATAGCTCTTCATTTCAAATGCAAAAAGAATGACCGACAAAGCGATTATCATCCCGATCTGAATAAAGATAGTTCTTTTACCTTCGAGGTCCGCTTTTTGTGACTTTTTTGGCTTCATAATAAAAGGATTCAGTAATTCAATTACTATATGCATTTATAGTAAAAATTACCAAAAATCATGCCCAAAAATTCAGTGCCTAAAGTACTTAGAGTTATAAAAATGGATGATAGCAATAAATTTAACAATTGCCAAGTGAGACTTTTGGCTGTCAGGTGTAACACCTGACAGCACAGCAAAATGAAATTGAATAAAGTGCCTAAAGTACTTCATTATCCTCCCGAAAGGCATTCAACAGATCCAGCAATTCATTCCCAAACCTATCGAGTTTCTTCTTCCCAAACCCATGTACCATTTTCAATTCTTCAAGATTAGATGGCACCTGATTACTTAATGCACGCATGGTTTTTAAAGGCAGGATCATGTAATGCGGCAAATTCAGTTCGTAAGCCTTTGCATTTCGCCACTCCTTTAGCAAATTGTTCAGTTCCGGATTGTTAATTTCTTTACTTACAGACAGTTTCCCTTTTTTCCCGGCACGTTTTTTTGAAGGAATTCCCAACGATGCTATTGCCCTCTCTTTCAGGTAATTTTTTACAACAAAACCTTCACGGCATGAGTGCAGGCAATCCAATTTGTATTTTGCTTCCTCATGCAATCTTTCTTCTGCCTTTAAAACTATCTTTTTGACCTCCTTGTTGTCTGTTTCAATCGAAAAGTCATCAATTTTTTTCAAAATAAGGTTTTGAATTTGATCAAAAAAATAGGTGACTGCTTTCCTGATCCGCTTCTGCAAATCATTGTTTTGTTCAGCGTTGCTGTTCTCAAGAAGATGATAATTGATTAGCTTTTCAAATTTTTCTGAAACATCAACGACATCAGTCCTTACCAGTTCTTTCATGATTTTAACGGGTAAGGCAATAGCCGGTTGAAGGCTTTTTTGATTTTCCGTAAGGATATTGTAAAAACGGTTTGTAGCATATTGCAGTTGCTTAAAATTGAAAAGATCAGTCAGCAACTGATGTTGAAATTCTTCTTTTGATGCTTCTAATTTCTGTTGATCAGGTTGGGTTTCCCTAACAAATCTGTTAAATCCATCGATGCTTTCATCGTGCTTTAAGCTACCCGGTGAGAAGGGTGTACTAAGTACCAGGCCCTCTAATGAACGACAGCGGCTTAATGCAACATAAACCTGTCCGTGGGCAAAAGCCGATTCGGAATCAATAATGACTTTGTCAAAGGTTAAACCCTGGCTTTTGTGAATGGTAATAGCCCACGCCAGTTTTAATGGAATCTGAAAAAAGGTACCTTCTATTGTTTCTTTGATTTCTTTGCTTTGCTCTTCAATGGAATACTTAATGTTCTGCCACTCAAGCGGAGCAACCAAAATCGGATGTTCATCATCAGGACAATTAACAAGCACTTCGTTCTCCTTTAGTTCAGTGATTGTTCCAATTTTCCCATTATAAAAATTTTTTGCTGCATCAGGGTCATTTTTTACAAACATCACCTGAGCGCCAACTTTTAGTTCAAGTTCAACTTCCGTTGGATAGTTATATTCCAGGAAATTGCCGCCTATTTCAGCTTTAAAGCAGGCTTTTTTACCTTTAATCAGATCCAATTTTGTTTCGTTGATATTCTTCGCTTTGGCATTATGCGTAGTAAGGATAATGTAATTTTCATCACCCCCCTTGAAGCCGGGTTTATATCTTTCTTTCAGCCTGTCTATTACTTCCCGGTTGATTTGTTTGTCTCTTATCCTATTGAGAATTTCGAGGAATCGTTGGTCCCGTTGACGATAAACATGATGTAGTGTGATGGTAATATAATTTGTTTTTTGCAAGGCTAAACTGCTGAAGAAAAAGGCAGTCTTGTAATATTCTTTTAAAATATTCCACTCTTCATTTTTTACTACCGGTGGCAGTTGTTGCATGTCGCCAATCATCAACATCTGAACACCGCCAAAAGGCTGACTGTTGTGCCTGAATCTTCTTAATACTTCATCAATGCTATCCAGCAGATCTGCTCTTACCATGCTGATTTCATCAATTACCAGCAGGTCGAGGCTTTTAATAATATTTCTTTTTTCGCGGCTGAATCTTATGACTTTCTGACGATCACCTGCTGAATACCCCGGTACCCTGGGGCCAAACGAAATTTGAAAAAAAGAGTGGATAGTTACACCACCGGCGTTAATGGCTGCCACTCCGGTAGGTGCTACAATGATCATGCGTTTAGGCGAAAGTTCTTTCAATCGATGCAGGAAGGTGGTTTTGCCGGTACCTGCTTTTCCGGTCAGAAAAATATGCTTTCCTGTAAATTGAACAAAATCGTGGGCAAGCTTCAAATGGGTATTATGATTGGTTTCGTTTTCCACAAGATAGTTTGGTTTAGGATGTCAAAAATACGAAAATCAGGCTAACAATGCCATAGTATAATATGTTCCTTGCTTTCATTTTTATTGATTTATGATTAATCCAAAAAAACAGATTTTGTGACCCTTGTTAAATGATTTAATTTGTTTTTATCAAGTGTCATTGATTTATCCGAAATGATAAATCAGGAAATTTAATGAGAAATAATAAATTAGAAATTTTAATCAGGAATAACCAATAACAAATAAAAAATGAAGAATAAGAGATCAGAAAGTCTTGCTTATATTTTGGGTATCCCATTGCATAAAACAGGAAGGAATAGGATTAAAATCTT
>JAGLWB010000111.1 GCA_023133655.1 Bacteroidales bacterium | reverse complement strand
GAATATCTTCCTTGTTAACTGAATACATAACCCATAGATTATCTCCTACAACTACTGAGTGTGGATATTGGAATCCGCGGGATTTGGCCCTGCCTTCATAGCGCCTCGGCGGTGGCACAAAGCGGATCACGGCTACCCGGTCAAAGTTCAGGCCGTCCCTGGACAGGGAGATGGCAAGCAAGGAACGTCCGCCATTCTTAGGTGAGAGGGGCAGGACATTGTTAATAACATATACCTGTCCATCAGGAAGTCTTCCGGCATTGGATCGGGCGCTGGCATCTGGAAAGCTGATACGTGTAGCGACGGTCCATGTTTTGCCATTATCAAAACTGAACGATGCATAAAGCCTGCGGCTTTTGGTCGCTTCCTCTTCTTTCCGGTTTTGAACATGTTTACTACCCATATCACGGTATAATCTGACCCAGGTGCCATCGCTCAGCCTGTAAGACGGATTCGGTTCGATCATGATATGGTCATCGTCCGATAAAAGGCCGGTCAAGTTGGTGAAATCCAGCTGTATTTCATTGCCTGGCTGAGCAATATAATTATTGATCTTTTCCACGAGTTCCGGATCTCCGGCAGGGTAGGCCGGAAACCCTTCAACAGGTTCCAGGGGGTCATTACCTAGACAGAAAATTTCTCCCAGTGTTCCGTCTGGATTAATGGAGCGGCATAAACGAACCACGCCGATGCGATCTTGAGCGGTACTCATAGGCATCTCCACCCTGTCTGAAACATCTGACATTGCATAGAGTATGCCATCAATAATGGCAAATCCGTTGGCGTTATTGAAGCGTGTACCTACGAATGCTTCAGATGCAAGCATTTTTTTATCCGATGAAGGAAAAAGTTCCTCTACCGGAGTCCATGTCTTGCCCTGATCTGTTGAACGCCTCAGGGAAGCCCACTGGCCTGATGCATTCTCATCCCTTACATGGTTGTCCCAGTACGCATAAAATACCCCTTCAAAATATGTGATATAGCTGTGATGTGAGAAAGTCCCGGTTTCCGGCGTAGCCTTATACAAAGTGATTGTTTCCGTGTTCTCCAGAAAATCATAACGGAAGTTCATCTCATCACGATTGGCAGTCCATCGTACAACCGGAGTTTCTCCTGTAATTGATTTCCGATCACCCCTTTTAATGCTGTCATCGGTTTGACAAAAGGCAGCCTGAGATATGGGGATTTGTAATAAAAAACATAATACCGATAATCGAATAATAGTTAAAGTCATGATATTTTCCTCTCTTTTTGAATTAAATTAATCATAATTCATTATAGCTTGTATAGTTCGTCGAGCGGTATGCGCATCAATTGAATATCTTCCTTGTTAACTGAAT
>JAGLWB010000110.1 GCA_023133655.1 Bacteroidales bacterium | reverse complement strand
AGAAGCCTGGCTGAAGCAGGATCCGGCCATACAGGCGGGTCTTTAGGATTGGCTGATGTATTCACAACATTATACTTCAATATCCTGAATCATAATCCTGAGGATCCGCAATGGGATGATCGCGATCGGTTAATTCTATCAATCGGCCATGTTGCTCCGGTCTTGTATACCTCACTAGCGCATGCAGGATATTTCCCCAAAAAGGAATTATTAACCTTACGAAAGTTGGGTTCCAGGTTGCAAGGCCATCCGGGAAGAGATCATTATTTACCTGGTATAGAGCTATCAGCAGGTTCTCTGGGTCAAGGTTTGTCAGTGGCTGTAGGACTGGCACTTGGAGCAAAACTCGATAACAAAAAATGGCGAGTCTACTGTATCAACGGAGATGGAGAATTGCAGGAAGGATCTGTGTGGGAAGCAGCCATGAGTGCATCCCACTATAAATTGGATAACCTTACAGCCCTTGTCGATAGAAATGGGGTGCAAATTGATGGCAAAACCGGCAATGTTATGGAGATTGAGCCACTTAACGAAAAATGGCAATCTTTTGGCTGGCATGTTATTACTTGTGACGGACATAATCATAAAGAAATTATCAGGGCCTATGATCAGGCAAAAAAAACAAAAGGGAAACCAAGTGTGATCATCGCCACAACCATCATGGGAAAAGGAGTGAAAAGTATTGAGAATAATTACAAGTGGCATGGAAAGGCACCGGATTTAAGTGAGGTTGAGAAATTTGTGAAGGAGATTGAGGAGAGTGGGTGGGAATATTGAATATTGAATAAGGAATAAGCAACAAGGAATAAGGAACAAAGGAACAAGGAAGTATGAAGAAGTTTGTTAACAAAGGAGACAAACCAACAAAAGCAGGATTTGGGGAAGGAATTCTAGAGCTTGGAAAGAAAAACAAAGATATAGTCGGTATTGGCGCTGATATCACTACTTCGGTTGGGATGAACTTATTTGCTGATGCTTTCCCCGAACGATTTCTTTCATTAGGGATCGCAGAACAAAACTGTATTGGCGTATCAGCCGGGCTTGCCCTGGCAGGAAAGGTTCCGGTTTTTGCCACATATGCCGTATTTTCCGCCTTGCGGGCAACCGACCAGGTTCGAATTTCCCTATGTTATAATAATCTGCACGTTATTATCGGAGGCGCCCATGCAGGTATCTCTGTTGGACCTGATGGAGCAACACACCAGGCTTTGGAAGATATTGCCGTCATGCGCGCACTTCCAAATATGACAGTTCTATCTCCATGCGATGCCACACAGACTAAACTAATGTGCCTTGCCGCTGAAAAATTAACAGGCCCGGTTTATATCCGGTTTGGCAGAGAAGCCGTACCTGATTTCACGGATGCAAATATGAAAATTGAAGTTGGTAAAGGGCAGATTTTTCATGAAGGAAACGACCTTACCATAATCGCTACCGGTCACATGACATGGGAAGCTCTTCAGGCGGCATACACTCTGGAAAAAGAGAATATTTCCGCCCGTGTTATCAATATGCATACAATAAAACCAATTGATAAAGAGATCATTATTAAGGCAGCAAAAGAAACAGGGGCTATCCTCACTGCTGAAGAGCACCAGGTTATTGGTGGTTTGGGCAGCGCCGTTGCGGAAGTGGTTGTAAAAAATCAGCCAGTCCCTATGGATTTTATTGGCATGAATGATCAATTCGGCGAATCAGGCCAGCCCGGTGAATTACTTGAAAAATATGGAATGAAAGCGCGGCATATTGTTGATGCGGCGAAACGATTAAAAATGATATCCGAATAACGATTAACGATATTCGAAGTGATGCCTGTCAGGTGTTACACCTGACAGCACATCTAACCCGTTTGGAAGAGCCAGGTATCGGTAGCAAATTAATCAAGAAAAATACCGTCCGGATATTTAATTCCGGTTAGAAACAAACCTTTCGCAGGCACAGAAACCCCGGCTTCTGAACGATCCCTGTTTTCAATAATTTTCCGGAAATCAGCTAAGGTGATCTTGTGTTTACCCAGGTCAATCAGTGTCCCTACAATTGCCCTGACCATATTCCTTAAAAACCGGTCGGCTGTTATGGTGAAAACAAGCAACGGGCCCTGCTCCTCCCACCAGGCATTCATGATCTTACAATTATTTGTTTTAACCTGGGTGTGAAGCTTTGAGAAAGAGGTAAAGTCTTCATAATCAAATAATACCTGAGCACCTTCATTCATTAATGCCACGTCGAGATTACCGTAGTTATACCAGGCAAAGGAATTCAGAAAAGGGTCTTTTGCCCTCAGTACCTGATACTGATAAGTACGCGACAGCGCACTAAATCGCGCATGTGCATCAGCCACAACAGGTAAAATATCATAAACTACAATATCCCAGGCAAAAAACCTATTTAGTTTATTAATCAGATTTTCACGTTCGATCCTATCTAGTTTTTTAAAATCGAAATGTGCATAAAATTGTCTGGCATGAACACCTGTATCGGTCCTCCCGGCACCCATAACCTCTGTTTCATCTCCAAGAATCAATGACAAGGCCTTTTCAAAAGCCTGCTGAACAGTAACAGCATTATCCTGGACCTGCCATCCATGGTATCCTGACCCGTTAAAAGCAAATTTTATAAAATAACGTTGTTCCAAAGTAATGTTTTTCGCAAAATTAATAAAAGTGCTAATATTTTCAAGTTATTGTTATTTACTTAACAAATAATTTTATAATATTGCCCTCCTGATATATGAAATCCGATCAACAGCATATAGACCAAATTATTTTCAATCCACTTGGAGTCATACACAGTGATTTTAAGTCCCGGTTTGATCATGTGGAGATGAAGAAACACGAAAGCACTGTTGAAATATTCCCTGCATATGTTGAAGCACTTTACCGGTTAAACGAATCAGAATTCATTGAGATCTATTATTTTTTTCACCTTTCAAAGGATTATGATTTGATCAGCAGGACTTATTCCGGTGAAACCAGAGGAATATTTTCAAGCCGTGTCCCCCGTCGCCCAAATCGCCTTGCACACACAACAGTCAAACTTATCAGTGTGGAAGGTAATAAATTAACTGTTAAAGGTTTAGATGCCGCAGACGAATCGCCTCTTATTGATATTAAAGCGTGCGATACTTCCATTTTCGAAAATGGCCAGAATGCCGTTAGGCGTAATAAGCGACGCATAAACCCCAGAAACGAAATCATCAAACACGTAAAAGCAGACGAAATTGAAGATTTACTGTTGAAAGCCGGACAGATCCACGGGCATTTTTGCCCCGGCCTCGCAATGGGCGTTATGGCAGCTGCGTACGCTATGAAAGCACTGGGTGTTAATTCCGATGGGATGGAAGATCTCCTGGCAATTACAGAAACGAATAACTGCTTCTCTGATGGAATACAATTTGTAACCGGATGTACATTCGGGAACAATGCCCTTATTTTTCAGGATCTTGGAAAAACAGCTTTTTCACTGGTGAGAAGAAATGGGAAAGGTATGCGTATTTCAGTAAAAGAAGAGACAAAAGAGGTAATTAATCGCCATGTAAAATCCGGATTTCATGCTGTTTTTGAAGAAGTTGTTAAAAACCAAAACAGAAACAAGGAGAAACACGACCAGTTTAAGCGTTCCGGAAAAGAAAAAGCTTTTGCAATGCTTAATCTTGATATCAGAAAACTTTTTCTTATTGAAGAGGTAAAAACAGTTATCCCTGATTATGCACGTTCGTACGAAAGTATTATTTGTGATCGCTGTGGGGAGCCTGTTATGGCAACCAGGGTTATCAACATAGATAAAAAACATATCTGCCTTGCATGCGCGCATTCCGGTTTCTATCAGCTGGACGGCAATGGCATCAAAGAAATAAAACATCCAAACAGAGAACAATAATGACAACAGAAATTGCGATACTGATATTTTCAGCCATAACAATTGGATTTTTTCATACCATTTTAGGACCTGATCATTACCTTCCGTTTATTGTGATGGCAAAAGCCCGCAACTGGTCGGTAGCAAAAACATCATGGATTACGGTTTTATGTGGCATTGGCCATGTTGGCAGTTCTATTTTACTAGGCTCGATCGGATTAGCCTTTGGAATTGGCATTTCCAAACTGGCAGGACTGGAATCATTCAGGGGGAATCTTGCAGGATGGGCTTTTGTTATTTTCGGCCTTGGGTACTCCATTTGGGCATTCTGGAGGATGAAAAAAAATAAGCCTCATTCACATGCACATGTTCATATTGACGGAACGATACATAATCATGACCATAAACATAAGGGGGAACATTTACATGGGCATAAAAAAAGCCTCACTCCCTGGATCCTGTTCCTGATTTTTGTGTTGGGGCCCTGCGAACCTTTTATTCCCCTTCTTATGTATCCGGCTGCTAAAAGCAGCTTAACGGGAATGATTGCGGTTACCATCACTTTTTCATTTGTTACTATTGCCACTATGCTTGGAGTGGTGTTATTGACTTCATATGGCATCAACTTTGCACGGTTGGGGAAAATGGAAAAATACATCCACGTGATAGCAGGTTTAACAATATTAATTAGTGGGGTTGGGATACAGTTTCTTGGCCTGTAGCTCAACACAGCAACACAAGAAGCCACCCCACATCGAGGAGAATAAGATGAGAAAAATCGACACAACAAAATTATCTAATGACGAATGCTGGGGCATCCAAATAAACGGAACCCTTCATTGTCAAAATTGCAAATGGACAGGCCTTAGTGCCTGCGTAGGAAAAAACATTATTCTCACCGGCCGCAATTCAAAAGGATATCTTATTGGTGAGGATGGGATTGTTGAGGATGATTGCATTTCTCCAGGGTAAGGAGCGAGATAAATGACACGGGAATCAGGAATCAGGAGTCGGGAAACAGGAATCGGGAAACGATAGCCGGTAGCCAGTAGCCGGTAGACGGTAACCAGTAGACGGTAGACGGTAGACAGTAGCCAGTAGTCCAGGCGGGTTAGATATAAGGAAGAAAAATCAAAAATTTAATCTGGTTGTTTCGTTGCCTGTCAGGTGTAACATTTTGTGCCTGTCAGGTGTTACACCTGACAGTTTTCCGGTGCTTCTCATCCCTTGCAGGTATTACATTCGAAAACCAATGGAAGTTTCATCGCATCTTCACCATCTTAACCCTCGAGCTCACCTCTCCATCAACCATTAGCCGGCAGACGTAGGTACCTTTGGTGGCTTTGTAGCCACCGGAGGTGGTGCCATCCCAATTAACGTTGAAGATACCAGGCGGTATTAAGGATTCCATTCGTTGCCTGTCAGGTGTTACACCTGACAGTTTTCCGGTGCTTCTCATCCCTTGCAGGTATTACATTCGGAAACCAAAAAAAGTTTCATCGCATCTTCACCATCTTTACCCTCGAACTCACCTCTCCATCCACCACCAGCCTGCAGATATAGGTACCTTTGGTGGCTTTGTAGCCGCCGGAGGTGGTGCCATCCCAATTAAGGCTGAAGG
>JAGLWB010000011.1 GCA_023133655.1 Bacteroidales bacterium | reverse complement strand
TATTTAATATTCATAATATGTTTATTAAATGTATAAGTGCCTAAAGTTTGGAGTGCCTAGAGTGCCTAAAGTACTTTAGGCACTCTAAGTACTCTAGGCACTCTAAGTACTTATTAAACAAATCTATTCAATTCTTTTTTTACTATTTTTTACTGCAGTCTCGACACTTTCGTTTGAAACATGTTTGCCTGTAAAGACCCAGATCGCTTTTACTTTAAGATCGTTCAATACCAGGATGATTGCCGGGAAAAAAAGAAGGATAAACGCGGTTCCGAATAATATGCCATAGGCCAGGGCAACAGCCATTGGTTTTAGGAATTGTGCCTGGAAACTTTTCTCGAGAATAATTGGATATAAGCCGATGGTTGTTGTTAGCGTAGTAAGAATGATGGGCCGGAATCTTGCCAACCCCGCATTAAAAACAGCTTCTTTCACTGTCATATTCTCGAGCAGGTTTGAATTGTATTTTTGTAAGAATATTACGGCATCGTTAATAATTACTCCTGTTAGTGCTACCATTCCCCAGGCACTCAACATTGAAACCGGCAGGTTTTCAATGCCGTGTCCCCATGTAGACCCAATCCATCCTAATGGGATCATCATTAAGATGATGAGAGCCTGGGTAAAAGACCTGAAATGAATTGTGATAACCAGGATAATAAGAAAAAAAGCAATCTGAAAATAGCTCATCATTTCTCCTGTTGCTTCATCCGAATCTCTTCGCTGGCCCTGGTATTCGATCCTGACGCCTGGATATTTTGCCTGTAACTGCGGTAATATGTTTTGTTTGATGTTTTCCAGAATTGGAGGTACCGGCTCTAAAGGGTCAACAAGGTCAGCAAATACCCTAATCTCTCTCGAACCATTAAATCGCTGAATATTCACCGGGCCACGTTCTATTTTATAAGTTGCCAGTTCTGCAAGTGGAAACTCTCCCCTGGGCGTTTTGATCGTCATAGATTCAAGCTGCCCAAGGTTTAGCCTGTCAGTTTTAGGGTACCGGACCCATACCCTTAGTTCGTCCTTTCCTTTTTGTAACCGCTGAGCCTGCCCGCCAAAGAACCCTTGTCGTACCTGGTTGCTAATGCTTGCCTGATTAAGGCCAAGGAAATATGCTTTTGGTTTCAATTCTAACCGGATTTCACGTTTTCCGAGTGCGTTATTGTCGCTAATATTATTAAGTTGCGGTATCTTTTCCATCCCCTCAATCAGGAAATCCCTGGCACTGCTAAGCTCTGCAAGATTTTTACCCAGCAGGCTGATTGATACGGGCCTTCCAAATGTGTTTCGCCCGGCTATTGTAAATTTTTCAGCCTCAGGGATTTCTCCAACCTTTTCACGGACTTTTTGTACAATATCATAGCTGGTAACCGCGGCCCCTTCCAGATTTCTTAGCAAAACAAAAATATTTCCGGCATGGGCTCCTGATTCCTGACCGGAAAATGCACCACCTGTTGAAACAAAAGTATAATTGATGTAATGAGCAGTATCCTGATATTCTTCCATTAATTGGCGATCTACCTCCCAGATACTTTCATCAATATAATTAAGATGTTCAAGCGTTGTCTGTTCACCTGTTCCGGGTGTGAAAGCAATATCAACTGTAAATTGATCAAAAGGGATAACTGGGAAAAAGGTTGATTTGATAATTCCTCCCCCAAATAAACCAATGGTAACCATAAATAGAAAAACGGGGATAGCTACCATTACCCATTTCCATCTGATGATTCTTTTTAATAATGCGCCATAGATTCGTAGTTTCATGAAATTAACAAATCTATCCAGCGTACGCCTGATTTTTGATCCAATGGAACTTCCGGTTTTGGGCCGTAAAATAAATTTATTTCCAACATGGCCAGGTAGGACGAAAAAAGCTTCAAAAAGTGAAAAAATCAAACTGGCTATCACCACGAATGCCATCTCATATAAGAACTCCATTCGCCCTTTCTTCAGAAAAAGCAAAGGGGAAAATGCGATCACCGTTGTTACGACCGATGTAAGAACTGCGGGCATTACTTCCATTGTGCCATCCACAGCAGCACGAGCCGCGCTTTTACCATTCTCAAAGTGAGTATAAATATTTTCTGCAATAACAATCCCATCATCCACTAAAATCCCAATCACCAGGATCATTCCAAAAACAGACATCATGTTAATGGTAATGCCATATAAATTGGCAGCGATGAACATAGCCAGGAAAGAAGCGGGAATACCCCAGGCTACCCAAAATGATAACCTCAAACTCAGAAATAATCCTAACGCTACGAGCACCAACAACAATCCAATACCCCCATTACTGTATAATAGCTGAAGCCGGGCTTGTAACATCTCCATAAAGTTATAGGTTATATGAAGAGAAACAACATCATGCCTTTTATTAAACTCTTCAACATAATCTTCTAAAAACCTGGATATTTCAGCCAAATCTTCTTCAGGAAGTTTCATTACCCGAATAGATATCGACTTTTTCCCATTCATGTATGAGCTTCCTGATACATCAGCAAATTGAAGAAAAACTTTTCCGACATCCCTGATTCTTAAATAACTTCCGTCGTCGTTTGCCCTGATAATAATATCACTGATTACATCAGGATCAACACTTCTGGATCGTAAACGGATAAGCACCTCTTCTCTGTCCGATCGTATCATCCCGGCTGAGATATCGCGGTTGTTGGAAGAGATTGCTCTGGCTATTTCGTCAAAAGTAAGGTTATACCTTAGTAATGTTTCTTCTGATACCTCTACCGATAATTCCAGGGGTGGATACCCGCTGAGGCTGACCTGGGAAACGATACCGGAATTCATCAGATCATCTTCAATAGTACTGGCAATGGTTTTTAACGTTAACAGGTCTACATCACCGATTAACCCCATATACACAGCCATGGTGAGGCTTCTTCCCTTAAATACAACGGGCCTTTCAGCATCAACCGGAAATGAACTGATGCCATCAATAGAGTTTTTTACATCCTGCAGTATCTCGTCAAGGTCATATTCACCCGTTGTAGTAATTCTAACGGTAGCAAAATTTTCTGAAGAAGTTGAGTTAATTTCTTTGATCCCAACAATTCCCCTGACTGCCTCTTCTAGTCTCGCAGTAATGCCTTCTTCCATTTCTTTAGGGGATGCACCGGGATAGGCAACGGATATGGTAATCTCACGTGAAGTTCTTTCGGGGAAAAACGAATACTTCATATTTAATATGCTGACAACTCCCCCGATAAGCAGTACTGCTATTATTATATTTGCATAAAAAGGGTATTTTACAAATAAGGAGATTGCTTTTCTCATAAGTTCATCTTATTTGATAATTAGTACTTTCGAATTCTCAATGGCATGGATCAATGGTTCAACCACCACCTCGGTCTCCTCTTCCAGCCCGGAAAAAATAATGGTTTCCTGATTTGTTTTGTGGATGTTAATTGTACGTTTTTTTAACAAACTATCTTCAACAATAAAAACCTGGTCCACATTGAAGACCGCATTACGAGGCATAACCATGGTGTTTTCAAGGTGTCCACCGGGAAATATAGCTTTTAAATATTGCCCTTGATACAATGGATTGTTTTTAGATGGTTCAAGTGAAACAAATACATTAATCGATTGAGTACCTGGATCAACAAAGTCTGAAATTCTAACCACGTTACCTGTCCATTCCTGTCCTTCATGAGATACCACCTTAACCTTATCGCCAAGCCTTATCCACCTGATGTTTTTGATCTCTATGGGCACCTCTAACTCAAGCTTATCGGTGCGAATAATGTTTGCTAACCTGCTTCCCGGGTTGGCAACTGCACCCACTTCTAAATAAACCTGGGTAAAAGAGCCATCAAAAGGCGCATAAATAGAATATTTTTTAAACCGTTCCTCTTCGCTTTGGATTGAATAATAATCACTCAGAATATTTCTGCTGGCTAAAAATATTTTTTCCTGGTTTGAGTTTACTCCGGGAAGATCGGGTAGTGGTTTTTTTATATCAATGCTATTAAAAAAATCAACCCATTTAGCATAATTTTCAGAAAAGTCAACCTTGAAATCAGGGAGAATATTGGCAATAGAAGTCAGAAAACGGCTCTTACGCGATTGCAGGTTAAAGTAAGCCTCTTTGTCGTAGATCCGTACCAGCAAATTGCCCTTTTTAAATGATTGCCCTTTTTTGAAGTGAATATTTCCGGCAAGGATCTTTCCCTGGACTTCCGAACTGATATCAACATACTGTAGAGATGCAAGCCTGCCGGTTGCCTCTACATAAACATTGGTATGCTCATATAATACGGTAGCTGTATTTACAAACCTTTTTTGCTCCTGCGGAGGTTTTTCCTGTGGGGGTTCTTTAAGGCTGTTCAGGTATATCATTAAAAAATAACCGAAAGCGGTGATAAATAAAATAATGACTACGATTATGATTCTACGTTTTAGCATTGTTATAATATTATGTTGTATAATTATTTTTTTACCACAAAGGATGCACAAAGGATATCACTAAGTACATGGTGCGACTTCGTAGTAAAAAACAAACTTGATTCACAGTATTTAGTTAAGAATGAAACGGTTGGCAAAAGTAGTGATTTTTTCTTATTTTTGACGCTCAACGAACCCCAACTAAAATCGTAAAATATGTTAAAAAAAAGAAAGATCCCTCACACGTATGCTATTATTTTTTATATCATCATCATTGCAGCAGCTCTAACATGGGTAATCCCCGGAGGAGAATATGTTGAAGTAGTTGTTGATGTTGATGGTCAGGTGTCAAAAGAGATGGTCTTTAAGCAGGTTGAGAGTAACCCACAGACCTGGCAAATTTTTGCAGCATTATTTATGGGGTTTGAACGTCAGGCTGGAATTATCGTTTTTATTTTGATGATTGGTGGCGCATTCTGGATTCTGAACACCAGTAAATCAATTGATGTTGGTATTCTTTCTTTCCTGAAATTTACGAGGAAACTTGAGCGATATAAATTATTCAGGGTTATGGGAGTTGATAATATTGTGATTACCCTGGTTATGGTATTATTTAGCATTTTTGGTGCTGTATTCGGCATGAGTGAAGAAACCATTGCTTTCATCATTATTATGGTTCCCCTTTCTATTACCATGGGTTATGATTCTATTGTTGGTGTTTCTATGTGTTTTGTTGCAGCTGGCCTTGGCTTTGCGGGAGCCGTTTTGAATCCATTTACCATTGGTATTGCCCAGGGGATCGCCGAACTTCCTCTTTTCTCCGGTTTTGAGTATAGATTATTTAGCTGGTTGATAATCAATGTAGTAGGAATAGGTTATGTGCTGCGCTATGCCAAAAGAGTTAAGAAAGATCCATCAAAATCACCTGTCTACCAGTATGACACTTATTGGAGGGAAAAGGGGAAAGTTGATCTTGACACAATTGAGTTTAAGACTACCATAAGTGCCTGGGTAGTGTATGGGATCATTCTGGCAGCGTTAATTATTTTTTCAGTTATTTATCCTATGACAGAAATGAAAATTGGAAATGCGTCCATGACTTTACCTATGCTACCAATCTCAGCAATCCTGTTTGCTATAAGCGGTCCGATAAATTTAAGAAAATCTTCTCATTTTTTTGTTTTATCGTTGCTGTTATACACTATTTTATTTTTGATTATTGGTGTGATGGGTTATGGGTGGTACATTATGGAGATTGCCACCTTGTTTTTCGCTATGGGGATATTTTCCGGAGTTGCCATGGGATATGGTGCCAATACAAACGTGAAATTGTTTTTGGAAGGAGTCAGAGATATAGTTTCTGCTGCACTGGTGGTTGGTTTGGCAGGTGGTATCATCATTATTTTGGAAGATGGAAGGGTAATAGATTCCATCTTGCACAGCATGGCGAATGCAATGAAAGAAGTGGGGCAAGTTGGCGCCGTAGGCATCATGTATATTATCCAAACTGTAATTAATATTGTAATTCCGTCCGGTTCGGCCAAGGCTGCCCTTACAATGCCCATTATGGCCCCTTTTTCCGACTTGATTGGACTCTCCCGGCAGGCCACTGTGATGGCATTCCAGTTTGGAGATGGATTTACCAATATGATTACCCCCACGTCTGGTGTATTAATTGGTGTATTGGGTGTTGCAAAGATTCCCTATGACAAATGGGTCAGGTGGATCACTCCTTTAATGATCATTTTGATGGTCCTGGGATTTCTATTGCTGATACCAACCGTAACGATCCAATTGAGTGGATTTTGACCGTGATAGCTCTATGTGGCCAAAACGCTGCTTATGGCCATTCTCATTTTCTTGAATCAATTAAGATCTCCAGCATTCTGATCCCACAATCTGAAATAACGGTTCCCGGCCCAAAGATGGCGATAACACCGGTTTTATATAGAAAATCATAATCCTGAGGAGGAATTACTCCGCCAACAATGATCATAATATCTTCACGCCCCAGCTTTTTTAATTCTTCAAAAAGTTGAGGGACAAGTGTTTTATGCCCGGCAGCGAGACTTGAAACACCAAGGATATGAACATCATTTTCAACTGCCTGGCGGGCAGCTTCTTCCGGAGTCTGGAACAATGGGCCTATATCAACGTCAAAGCCAATATCAGCAAATCCGGTGGCCACAACCTTGGCTCCTCTGTCATGCCCATCCTGTCCAATCTTAGCTACCATGATCCGTGGCCTTCGGCCTTCTACCTCTGAAAAAGTATCCGCAAGCTTACAGGCCTTACCAAAGCTTTCATCCCCTTTTGTTTCCATCGAATAAACACCTGAAATGGATTGTATTACAGCTTTATATCTTCCGAACACCTTTTCACAGGCAAAGGAGATCTCTCCGAGTGTAGCTTTGTTTTTAGCAGCGTCAATGGATAATTCAAGCAGATTCCTTTCCTCTGTTTCACATGATTTTGTAATGGCATCCAGGGCTTTTTGTACCTCTTTATTATTTCTTTCAGATTTTAATTTTTGAAGTCTTTTTATCTGGGCCTCCCGAACAGCGGAATTATCAACCTCCAGGATCTCAATAGGATCTTCTTTCTGAAGGCGATATTTATTTACGCCCACAATGGTGTCCTGATGTGAATCAATACGAGCCTGTTTTCGTGCGGCTGCTTCTTCGATTCTCATCTTTGGCATTCCTGTTTCAATGGCTTTAGCCATACCACCCAGTTTTTCCACCTCCTGAATGATTTTCCAGGCACGGTGAGCTATTTGATGGGTGAGGTATTCTACATAATACGATCCGGCCCATGGGTCAACCGTTTTAGTAATTTTTGTCTCTTCCTGAAGAAATATTTGTGTATTTCTGGCAATGCGGGCAGAGAAATCGGTTGGCAGTGCAATGGCTTCATCGAGTGCATTCGTATGAAGCGATTGCGTATGACCAAGAGAAGCTGCAAGGGCTTCAATGCATGTTCGTGCTACGTTATTGAAAGGATCTTGTTCGGTAAGGCTCCATCCGGAAGTTTGGCAGTGCGTCCGCAATGCCATGGATTTAGGATCTTTCGAGTTGAATTGTTTGACGATTTTTGACCATAACATACGGGCAGCACGCATCTTTGCAATCTCCATGAAGTGATTCATGCCCATAGACCAGAAAAAGGAGATCCGCGGTGCGAAAGAATCAATATTCAGGCCGGCTCCCACACCTGCACGCAGGTATTCCAATCCGTCAGCTAATGTAAAAGCCAGCTCAAGGTCAGCCGTTGCACCTGCCTCCTGCATATGGTATCCGCTGATACTTATGGAATTGAATTTAGGCATATTAACGGATGTATATTTAAAAATATCGGCAATGATACGCATGGAAGGTTGCGGTGGGTAAATATAGGTGTTGCGTACCATGAACTCCTTAAGGATATCATTCTGTATGGTTCCTGACATCTGTTCAAGCGAAACGCCTTGTTCAAGGGCAGCCACAATATAAAATGCAAGTACCGGGAGCACCCCTCCATTCATGGTCATGGAGACGGACATTTTGTCGAGTGGTATCCCATCGAATAAGATTTTCATATCTAACAGGGAATCAACAGCTACACCGGCTTTTCCAACATCTCCCACAACGCGGGGATGGTCAGAGTCGTAACCCCTGTGCGTTGGCAGATCAAAGGCGATGGAAAGCCCTTTCTGCCCGGAAGCCAGGTTTCGTCTGTAAAAGGCATTGGAGTCCTCTGCAGTAGAAAATCCGGCATACTGCCTGATGGTCCATGGACGCATCACATACATGGAGGGGTAAGGGCCTCGTAAATAGGGAGGAATACCCGCTGCATACTGAAGATGCTCCATTTCCAAAAGATCGTCCTTTGTAAATACATTTTTTACAGGTATCTTCTCAGCAGTTATCCAATTATAGGTGATATTATTTTTTTTAGACCACTCTTGCCCTGAAACAGAGCTTTGCTGAGAAGGCCTAAAATTTATTTTGTTGAAATTTGGTTTCATCTTTTCTGTTTTCTCATTTCTCTTTTCGTTTCTCGCTTCTCTCTTTTCGTTTCTCGCTTCTCTCTTTTCATCTATGTCGCCCCAAACGGGGCTTTTTATTAATTTTCGATGCCTTTTCTACCGATACCTGGCTCCTCCGGAGCCCAAGAATAAATTCGCATATCGTTAATCGTTATTCGTATATCGTATATCGTATATCATTCTCTCTTTTCGTTTCTCGCTTCTCTCTTTTCATCTATGTCGACCCAAACGGGGCTTTTTATTATTCTTCTTGATGCCTTTTCTACCAATACCTGGCTCCTCCGGAGCCCAAGAACAAATTCGCATATCGTTATTCGTATATCGTATATCGTATATCATTCTCTCTTTTCGTTTCTCGCTTCTCTCTTTTCATCTATGTCGCCCCCAACGGGGCTTTTTATTATTCTTCTTGATGCCTTTTCTACCGATATCTGGCTCCTCCGGAGCCCAAGAACAAATTCGCATATCGTTAATCGTTATTCGTATATCGTATATCATTCTCTCTTTTTGTTCTTCTCTCTATTTTACTCCTATTTCCTTCTGAAACCCAATCAAACTCTCCAAAACATTCGACCGGGCATGAATGAAGTTTTGAATGCCTATTGATTTTAGCTGATCAATTGCATCCTTTGGGTAGCCTGCAATAACAATAATTGCCTTACCATGAAGTTTTTCAAATATTTCATTGGAAATTTTCAGGTAATCATTATCGGCAGCACATAGCACCACAATTTCAGCTTTGCTTGCGATATATGCTTTCACTCCTTCTTCTACACTTATAAATCCTGGATTATCAATGATCCCGAAACCGGCACAGCCAAAGAAATTACTGGCAAACTGACTCCGGGCACGCCGCATGGCAAGGTTCCCATATGTAAACATGAATACAGATGGCCGTTTATTCGTTTTGGCATATTGATCTGTTTTATACCTTAATTGCTCAAAGGCCATGGCGCCTCTATACGGTTTCAGGGTTTTAGCAATAGCATGTTTCTCAGAAAAGTCATGTGGTTTGAAAAGCGATTCATCTAACTCCCGCTCTAATTGTTCAGTGAAATCAGGGAACTGATTAGTTCCCAAAAGCGTCACTTTTCGTGTAGCAATGGCCAAATCTCTTTTTCGTGCAGTTTCATTGATCCTTTTCTGGATAAAACCATCCAAAAAAGCCTGTAAGTAACCTCCTTTTTTTTCAACCTCCAGGAATAGCTTCCATGCCTCTTCAGCAATGGCATGGGTCAAATTTTCAATATAATAGGAACCTGCTGCGGGATCAACCACCTTATCAATGTAAGACTCTTCCTTTAATAAAAGTTGTTGATTTCTTGCTACGCGCTCTGACAATGCAGTGGGCTCACCTAACGTGCAGTTGAAAGGCATAACAGTCAGGGAATCTGTTCCGCCGAGTGCTGCAGACATCGATTCAGTTGTTGTACGTAACATATTTCCATACGGATCATAAATGGTCTTATTCCATTCGGAAGTTGTTGAATGGATGTGCATCTGTGTTACGGATGTATTGCTGGGGCCATAGGCTTTAACAATATGTGCCCACAAAAGCCTGGCAGCCCGTAACTTCGCAATTTGCATAAAATAATTCGAACCAATCGCAAACTGGAATTTGATCCTTGGTGCAATTTTGTTGATGGAAAGGCCACGCTCGGTTAACTGGGTTAAATATTCTGCTCCGGCGGCTAAACTATATGCCAATTCTTCAACAATGGTAGCTCCGGCATTATGAAAATAACTACCATGAACAGCGATGACTTTAAAGTGCGGTAAATGACCGGCTGTTTCAATCAGTTTTTTACACTTTTCAAATGAACTCTCCTTATCTGTATCAAAATTCCCTTTAACAGTCAAATCCCCAAGCGGATCATAATCAACAGAACCGTGGATCATATCCAATCGTCTGTTATATCGTTTAACCAGTTCAATGATGACCTCAAGAATGTTCTGAGAAGCTTTTCCGCATACAAAATTTGATTCTATCGTTTCAGCAAAAATGTTCTTAAAAAGGATGTCCAGGTCTTCATAAGTATACATGTTGGACTCATTCATGATAAATCCAATTGCGTCAACACCCTCCATCAGTATCTCAAGTGCTTTCTTATTGCTCTCTTGAAAATTTTCAACTTTGATATCCTGCCTTACCTGCCAGTTATTGTTTTTTATTTTATTTCCCCTGATAAATGGAAAATCTCCGGGGAAAGAGGTCATGAAGTCCAGGTTGTCAAGGTCTTCTTCTCTGTAAAAAGGCTTGACACTGAATCCTTCTTTCGTATGCCAGATTAGTTTTTGGTCATAATCAGCACCTTTCAATCCCTGATGGATCTTTTCTTTCCACTGATCGGTTGTGATTGGCGGAAATTCTTCAAATAAACTCATGTTTGGTGATTTATTATTATAAATAAGCTGTAAAATTACGACAATTTCACTGTCAGGCTCTGTAGACTGAATAATTCATAAATTTTCATCAGAAATGAGAAATAAACAATAAGAAATAAAAAATTACAAAGTTCTGTAGCATAAGGGACACCCAGGTTTAATCCATGATTATTTTTGAGGCAGGTATAACCACTTTTTTGCAACTGATGGCTTCCCATTTGAATAAATCCGGAGAAAATATACACCCGAAGTTTTTATTCCATAGTTTGCAGGGCTAAGATGCATGGAGTGAAATCCAGGTTGCTTATACCCATCTGTGCTTATTCCTTTTCTGTTTCCGAATGGATCAATTATGATGATTTGAATATTTGCAGGTTGTTTTAAGTGAAATTGAATGTGAAAATCATTATTTACAGGATTGGGGAAGAGTTTAACCAGGGTTCTAACCTCTTCATTTTCTGAAATGTCAATCTGAAAAGGGGAACACTCATACAAAGCTTTCCAGCCGGCGCGTGTTGTAGCTTGATCCGATATTACCTCAAGGGTGAGTGTATTACCCGAGGCATGAATGACTCCTGGTCCATCATCACCTGTAAAAGTGCCAATCAGAGGCGCCAGGGTATCGAGCCCGTCAAAGATACGCAGCAGGTCATAGCCGGCTTCCAACTCAAAGGATAAAAAAGTCAGGGAAAGGCTTATGGAGTTCGTTGGAGCAATCGTTATTGAATAATTTTCATTATTGTAATAGTCAAATGATGGCCCTCCTGAATCATAAATTGTGTCATTGCATGGGCATGATGAACCAGCTGTGAATTTATTTTGTATTAATTCCCAGAGATCAGTATAACCGCGATCATATCCCAGAGCCCAGATGCCTATGCCGGCAAGGCCTCGCTGATTCACAATGTCGTAACGTTTAGCAAGACTGTTTACATCATTTATAAAACATTGATTCCATCCAGTAGTTTGGAAAGAAAAATAAGGAGAGAAACTGTTTTGTTCCCAGAATTTATTCTCATCCGAATAATAACCGGAGTAATTACTTTTAACCTGATAATAGGTCAATGCTTGCCCATAGCCTGTAACATAAGATGGCGGGTGGGGCCCTTGTGTTCCCCACACCCTTCCATAATAGGGTAACCCAAGTATTATTTTATCGCGTGAAGCCCCTGCAGACTGGTACCATGAAAGCGTCCTTGACAAGTTGTAATTATATTGACCGGTCATGCTGTATAATCCATCTACCGGCCCTGCCTGTGAGCTCCCATTCCAGTAATAATCATAACCCATGATCATGAACAGGTCAATATATTCGTTTAATAGCGGGATGTTGTAGATTTCATTCCAGTCCACTGCAGGCACCGCAACACTCACTACAGATCCTGGCAGTGCATCATGTACCTGGTTGGTAAGTTCAATGATAAACTCATTTAGTTGACCGCTCGCTGATGAAGAAACGGCCTCAAAGTTTATATTTACGCCCTTTGCTCCCCGTTGGTCTAACAGGTTTATCACATTATTGATTAAAGTTTGCCAGGCGTTGGGATTTTGAAAGAACAATGCATGATTCGAGAAAAGTGTAATACACAGATGAACATTTACGTTATGTGCCTTTGCTGAATCTATTACGGATGTGGTCATCCAATTGTGTGTTGTTGCCGGATTACCGGTGGCCGGATCCACTTCGTATGAAAAATAACAGAGGTCTGATAACAAATCCCATTGATAGGAAAGGTAGGCTGATCCACCCCAGTAAGGTTGGTAACCGAAAACAGTTTTTTTTAATGAATTGGTTTTTGATAACGCTATTGCAGAACATGGAATATTCCTTTGTAAAGAGTCAAATTGATTTTCGGTAAATGATTTGAATTGTGCATAATATTCTGATTGCTCCTGATGAATAGATTTAAAATTGAATTCCTGTGGAAAAGCTACCGATGCCGGTATTAGGCAGGTCAAAAAAAATAAACACAACAACCTCATGCATGCGTTAGTTTAAAAGGTTGGATTTTCCAGTAAGTCAGGGATCTCCAAAGCCATTCAAAAGGACCAAAACGGAAATGTTTCAGCCAAATGTTAGAATAAATGATCTGTATAATCCAGATAGCTATGACAATCATTATCTGACCGGGTCGCTCCACTTTTGAAAAGAGGCCCAAGCCATGGCCATAAAAGATAGTGGTGCAGATAAGGGTTTGAATAAGATAATTTGTCAAAGCCATTCGTCCTACAGGTGCTAACCAGTTTTTAAACCGTTTAAAGTGACTTGACTTGCAAATTAGCATAATGACACCGATATAACCCAGTCCAACAAAGAGGCTTCCCCAATAATTGAACTCCCGGCCCAGAAATAGTGAATACTCCCATGACCAGTCGTGTTTGTAGAAATTGAAAAGCCCATAAGATGTCAGCGAAAACCCAATGACTAGCCCTGGAACAATCATTTTAATGTAGTAACTTTTAGAACGTTCGGCCGACAGAATACCTAGTTTATATAACGCCATTCCTATTAACATCAGTCCTGTTACATTCCAAAACACAAATACAAGCAGTCCCATGGTTTGAATCATAATAGATGTAGGAATCCTGTGATTCAACTGATCGAGCCAACCACTCTGGTAATTTGATATTTCATTTTGGATCATCTCCATGCTGGGTTGCCAGCGCAATATTTGTTCATTGATCGCTTCTTCCGGCCAGTATGGCATAGACCAGTTGAAGAAAAGTGCCAGGAGAAACGAAATGAGGTAAAAGCTCATCCCGAGGATGATTAAAGTTTTGGGTTTCTTTTTCCTGAATACAAATACCAGCAATGCGCAAATGCCATAGCTGAATAGGATATCGCCATACCATAATAGATATGCATGCATTGCTCCAAAAATAATGAGCCAAAGCATTCTTCTGTAATGTACACCTGCAGAACGAAGCCCTTTTTTTTCCACACGGCTTGTCATTAAAATTACTCCTGCACCGAACATCAGCGAAAAAATAGTCATAAACTTAGCCCTGGCAAAGATATAACTCAGGTCCCAGATCCATTTGTTGACGCCGGTGTAATACTCAGGAAAGGATGTTGGATTATCATAAGTTCCAATAATCATCGAGAAGGTTTGAATGTTTAGGATAAGTATGCCCAGAATGGCAACTCCCCGAAGTACATCAAGAGATACAATTCTTTCTCCGGCTTGAACTGGTGCAGGCCTGTATGCAATATTATTCGGGTTTCCCATGAGAAGCTTTTGGAAAATTACTCAACTATTGTCATCTCTTCAATCAAATGCGTAGCTCCTGCGAATTTATCAATGATGAATAAACAATACCTGATATCAATGCTAATATTCCGGCACATATCCGGATCGTACATCAGATCGCTCATAGTTCCTTCCCAGTTGCGGTCAAAGTTAATGCCGATCAGATGGCCATCTGCATTGAGAACAGGGCTGCCTGAATTCCCCCCGGAGGTGTGATTCGAGCCGGTAAAACAAATATGCACCATCCCATCCTTGTCTGCATAACGACCGTAATCTTTACTGGCATAAAGTTCTTTTAATTTATCTTCAACCACGTAATCATAAATCGCCGGATCTTCTTTTTCAATGATCCCTGATAAGGTTGTATAGTGTTTATAATGAACAGCATCTCTGGGGTAGTAATCATCCACTTTTCCATAAGTTACCCGTAAGGTGAAGTTTGCATCAGGATAAAACCTCTTATCGGGTTGCATTTCCAACTGGGCCTTCATGTATATACGCATCATGCTGTCGAGTTCAGTTTCGTATTTATTTATTCCATCACGTAAGAAATTAAAATAATAGTCTCGTAAACTCATCGCCAGGGCATATGCAGGATCCTTCTCTATTTTTTTGTACCCGGAAGATTTGTATTTCGATAGAAAAGCCGTTAGTTCTTCTTCAGAAGCGAACATAGAATTTTTGTAAACATCATCAGCATATTTCAGGACATCACCCTTGTATTTTTTATTTATTAAATTGAAGATGTCAGGTTTCGGGCCTCCATCGTTTACTGTTTTATCGTAATATTCGCTTATCAAAGCGACAAAAAGTTTTTTATCAACTTCCGGATTATAATTTTTAAAGTAGCCGGGTACATTTCCTTGAAGTCTTTCCAATTCATCCTTTACTTTTGCCTTGTCCGGAGTTTTTGTTTCACTCAGGTTAACCAGGTTTCTGCATGAGCTGGCAAAACGAACAAAATCGGACCGAAAGCCAGATTCAATCAAATAACTTTCTGAATATTTTAATGGTTCGAGTGCTGAATAGATCGACTCAAATCCTGGAATTAATCCACCGTATTTTTCCATCCTTTCAGGGGTGCTCTTAGCCCATTCAGTGAATTCTGCTTCAAATATTTTTTTCTTTTCGATAGCATTAAGCTTTTTTATTCCCCTGTTCTCGCCAATCCATTTCTTCCATCCATTGGCTATCCCGGCTTGTTTTGCAGCGTACTGGAGACGGATCAGATCATCATTGTTCATTGCAGCGCCTATAATATCAAGTGCATCAGAACGCATGCTTATTCGAATGGGGTTAATAACGTCTGTGATCATTTCGATGGCATAAGAAGTCACATACTCTTGTGTACTCCCTGGATACCCAAAAACAAATGTAAAATCGTCCTTTTCTGCGCCTTTTAGCGATATCTTCATAGAAGTTTTGGGTTTAAAGGGTACATTTCCATCAGCAAATGGTGCTGGTTCATTATCTTCATTCACATAGATACGAAAAACAGAAAAGTCGCCGGTGTGCCTTGGCCACATCCAGTTATCAGTATCGCCCCCAAATTTGCCAATGTTTGATGGAGGAGCTCCTACAAGGCGAATATCTTTGAATATTTCATTTACAAAAAGGAAGTACTGATTCCCATAAAAAAATGGTTTTACAATGGCTTCGTAGTGTGTGCCTTCTACAGCTTCCTCTTTTATTTTGTCAATATTCTCATTGATTATTTTATTTCGATCAGCTTCCGACATATTTTCTTCCACGCCATCAAGAACCTGGTTGGTAACATCTTCCATTCTGACAAGCTGCGTACAGGTCAGGCCCGGAGAGGGTAATTCTTCAGCCTGATTTGCTGCCCAGAAGCCATCCTTGAGGTAATCATGTTCGAGTGAACTGTGACGTTGGATGATTCCAAACCCACAGTGGTGGTTGGTGAGCAAAAGACCCTGGTCGGAAATTATCTCTGCTGTGCATCCTCTTCCAAATATTACTACAGCATCTTTCAGCGATGAGTGGTTAATACTATAAATATCTTCAGCCGTAATTTTCATACCCATTGCCATCATCTCCTCCTCATTGAGTTGGCCCAGCAGCATTGGAATCCACATTCCTTCATCAGCAATGGAAATCGTTGAATAACTAAGTATTAAAGTTGTAAATAAAAAAGTAAAATATTTTTTCATAGTTCAGAATAGTTTGGAAATGGTGATTTATAGAATTTATTTATTATTTGTTACCAGTGTTACGGTATCTGGCACTTTCATTGAACAGCAATACACGATATTTTCACATCAACATTCATTGGAAGTCCGGCAGCTTCAATAGCTTCTCTGGCCGGAGGAGAATCAGTAAAGTATGTCCCATACACCTCATTTACTTCGCCATAAATTTTCATATCTGATAAAAATATTGACACTTTAACCACATTACTAAAGTCCATTTCTACTTCTTTTAAAATTGATCTGATATTTTCCAACACCTGAATTGTTTGAGATTTGATGTTGTGGGTAACCAGTTTTCCTGTGTAAGGATCAATAGCAATTTGGCCGGATACGTATAATGTGCCATCTGCCAAAATAGCCTGACTATAAGGAGCAATGGGTTTGGGTGCGTCTGAGATGTTAATTACTTTTTTCATCGTTATTTTTTTTAATTGTAATAATGTTGAATTGATAAACCGTCAATTGTCAACTGTCAACTGTCAACTTGTTCAAACTTCGTACAAATATCGATAAAATTTTAATAAAGACATTTGGCATAAGGGGAAAGTCAGATGGCAGAAATGTTTTGTCTGCATTACTATTTTTTTTCTTAATTTTATGCCTTGGATAACATATTACGTAACGGGCTTCAAATAACTAATATCATAACTAACTTCATAATCTTCTAACCCTTAACCAAATAAAAAGAGCAAAATGACATTAATTTTAAACAGAAACGACGTAATGTCTGTGCTGAAAATGAAAGATTGCATAGACGTGGTAGAAAAAGCATTTACCGAACTTGCCAATGGCACTGCCGTATTACCGCTCAGGACGAACATAACCCCTCCTGACGGGCTTTCACTGTACATGCCGGCTTATCTCAAAGAGATGAAAGCTCTGGCATGTAAGATCGTTACGGTCTATAAAAACAACCCCAAAAACTATAATCTTCCTGTGGTGATCGGTAAGGTGATGTTACAAGATCCTGACACCGGAGATGTGATATGCATAATGGATGGCGGCTATTTGACAGCTGTTAGAACTGGTGCTGCGAGTGGAGTTGCAACAAAATATATTGCCAGGGAAAGTGACGGGCAGATTGCAGGAATTTTTGGCACAGGGGTACAGGCCCAAATGCAGTTACTTGCTGTAGCGGAGGTCAGAAAACTGTCAAAAGCCCTGATCTATGACATATCAAATGAAGCTGCATTGAAATTTATTAACGATTTGCAAGGAAAAGTGGATTTTGAGATTATTAAAGTATTGTCGCCTGATGAAGTACTGGAAGCTGACATTATTTGTACAGCTACATCTTCACCAACACCGATTTTTAATGGCCAAAAAGTTAAAAAAGGCACCCATATCAATGGTATTGGAAGTCATACACCCAATGCGCGGGAGCTGGATTCAGATATTATCCTCCGTTCAAAATTTATTGGCGATTCAAAAGAAGGATGTTTTAGCGAAGCAGGTGACATTATGATTCCTTTGAAAGAGGGTATCATTGATGAGAGTCACTTTTTTGCTGAACTGGGTGAGGTGATCACCGGTAAAAAAGAGGGAAGAGCTAATGATACTGAAATAACCATTTTTAAGTCCAATGGACTTGCTATTCAGGATACTGCTTCGGCAAAGCTTATTTATGACAGAGCTGTTGAAGCAGGAGTTGGGACCGAGGTTAAGATTTGATCTGGGTATAATTCCATTTATCCCGTAGGACTTCAACCAAAGCAGATATTTTCAATAGGAATAGTAATCGTTGGATCAAGATCAAGCATGGCATTGATCAACGCAGCATGACTGAAGTGCTTTAAATCATCTTGTTTTATGGTTGTTGGTTGAATAATACCTTCTTCAATCAATCTGGCCCTTTTTGTTCCCGGAAGAAGTGGGTGAGACGGGGTGAACCAATTATTTCCATCGAAAAATACAATATTACAATAAGAAGTATCAGTGATCAACCCCTTTTTAACAATTAAAATATCATCGCAATCTCCTTTCTTTTGAAACAGAGAGTCAATAGACGACCGGTCAGTATATTTATGGCCATAATCAATATCATCAGCTTCAACGATCTTTAGCGATCTGATTAAGGGCTTGTGATATGGAATAAATTTAATATTTCCGACATTCTTCCCGTATTTAACCCTGCATTTGTAAAGTCCGTTGCCAATATCTTCAGGAAAGACAATAATATCCCAAAGGTCAATCCAATCGTTGAGCCCAAATAACATTTTGCGTGCCTGATTGAGTCGCTGGTTATGATAAGAAATATTGAACAGACGTTTTTTGGAGACTTTTATGGATTCAAACAATGGGAACATATACTTTATCAATTAATTCCTGGTATTCATTTTGCATGATGCTGTTGATTGTAATTCCACCTCCGCTTTTATAGATCATTCCATGTTTTGTTTTTTCAATAAACCTGATCATGACACAGCTGTCCAGGTTCTTTCCGTCAAAATAGCCGGTTATTCCTGTATAATAGCCTCTGTTATAAGTTTCTGCTTTTTTGATGATCTCAACAGTTTTATTTTTTGGTGCACCACTTATTGATCCCGCCGGTAATAGCGTAAAAATAATGTTACCGATTTTTTCATTGAAGGTTTCGTCCAATTCGCCCTCTATAACAGAACTAACCTGTAGAAGCTCTTTTTCATGAGTTTTTATTCGATCGATATAACGAAACTTCGTAACCCTCACCTGGCTGGCAACCATACTGAGGTCGTTTCTTATAAGATCAACAATGGTGTTATGTTCAGCCATTTCTTTCTTGTCGTTGAGAATAACATGCTCAGCATTCGGTATTGAAGCGTCAATTGTTCCTTTCATAGGGTAGGAGAAAATCCGGTTGTTTTTAATCCGGACAAATGTCTCTGGAGAAAAAACAACAAATTTGTTTTCAAGGTATAGTTTATACTTAGCATCACTATGGAAAAATATTTCTTTTAATGTGAGGTTGGTGTTGATTGTGGTTGGAAAAGTAAGGTTAACAAGGTATGAATTTCCGTATGTCAGATTTTTCATCACAACTTTAAAAGCCTTTTCATATTTATTTATTGGAACCGGAAGCTTGTTCACAAAAACCGGTTTACTTAACGACAGGGAAGGTGAATAATTACAGAAACCAGTATAGTTATACAGTATATTGTCAGGATTTATTTCGGCTACAGGTAGTATTATTGAGGCTTTCATTTCAAAATCAATGATAAAAATAAATGGCACATTATCTCTTCCAAGTTTATTCATCATTGTAATGGCAGCCTGCTTGATCATTTGGTTCTTTTTTGGGGGTTTTTTGACTTTGCGACGTTGTGGTTGGAACATGTAGCCACAAAGATTCAGAAGTCAGAAGTTACACAAAGGTAATTTGAAAATTCAATTAGAGCAAGATTAGTAATAATTAACTTGTAACCCGCAACCCGCAACCCGCAACTCGTAACTTGCAACCCGTAACTCGCAACTTGGATTAATTATTTAAAATAAGTTTATTTTTGTTGCTGCATTTAATAAATAATTGGATGAAGGTCGCCATCATTGACAATTATGATTCATTTACCTTTAATCTTGTCCAGATTATTAGTGAATCCTGCCTGTGCGAATATGAAGTCATACAGAATGACATGATAGATATTTCGTTCTTGGCCGGCTTCGATAAGATCTTATTATCACCTGGCCCTGGCATTCCTTCCGATTCCGGGAGATTGCAGGAAGTTATTGATGTTTTTTCTCCGGATAAACCAATTTTGGGCATTTGCCTTGGACATCAGGCTATTGTGCAAGCATTTGGCGGGGAATTAAAGCAATTAAAACAGATTCTCCATGGTGTGGCAACAACAGTTAAGATTTTGGATTACAAGGATTTTTTATTTCAGGGAATTGGCAGTAAGATACAGGCTGCCAGGTATCATTCCTGGGTTGTTGACAGGGATTCTCTTCCTGAAGCTTTTAGCATAACGGCCGAAGACGAAGAGGGAAACATTATGGCAATCAAACATAAAAGACTCAATTTAAGAGGATTGCAGTTCCATCCCGAGTCTTTTTTGACCGAATTTGGAAAAGAAATAATGTTGAATTGGTTAAAGCAGTAGGGGTGTTCGGGCGTAGAAGAGAGGTAGGGTAGTTTACGATCGCAGCAGGGACAGGTCGCGACCTGTCCCTGCTGCTGCGACGACGGCCTGTCCCTGCGACGACGGCCTGTCCTAAAACAAATTATCCCTGAAATCTTTCTTTTTTTGCAATTTCAGGTCTTGTAAAAGGGGGGATTTGGCATTGATGGAAAAATTCCAGCTTTTCTGATATCCTGTTGGAATCCAGCTAAACCGCATCTCCCAGCAGTGGAGGTCCCGATACAAGTTTAATGATGTGTAAGAAAAAGCACCATCCTCAAAATCATAACCCGAAGTAAAACCAATTTTCCATTTTTCTGTTACACTAACATCCCCATTGAAACCAAGTGTTTGGACAATATCATCAGTGTTTGCTTTTTGCGTCGGATCATACCTGTGTGTATAGCGAAAGTTATAATTAAAACTTAACTTCCAGGGATTGTTCCAATCTAAAAACTGGTCAAAGTTTTCCATTATTTCTTCCTTCTCTTCCTGTGTGCCAAAATTTGAAGGCTTCGGGGTTGTCTTTCTTTTTGACGAAAAGCTGTATCTGAAACTAAGGTTCCATATAGTGTTTTCAAACCTCAGTAGCTTTCGGCTTTGTTCCCATACAAATGTGTTGATTCTTCTACCGGTTGAGTCATCAAGAGCATAAAGATCCCAGCGGCCATTAAACAGAATATTGAAACCTTTAAATAAAGTTGTCCGTCCACTCATTGAGATTGGCGCCCAGTTCAATGAGTCTTTGGCTAAATCGTATGATGTAGTAATCGAAAAATTATCAATCAATACTATTTTTTTCATTCCTGTGATAGTATCTTTTTTTGATCGAACTTTTATTTCAAGATTATTTGAAAGACTGAACGAAAGATTGCCTGAACTTCGATCAGGAGGAGTTCCATAAATTGAACCTTGAAAAACGGAATGTCGTACGCTGTCGGTTTGCGTTTCATTTGTGTAGTAATAATCCCAGTACCCAAATTTTTCAGCACCAAAATCAGGTCGTATGGAAAAACTTACTGAAGGAGTCATCACATGACGGATAGCCCTGACCGGACCTTTTTTAAATTGCAGCATCCCATATAGCCTGGTATTAATTGATGATGAAAAATTAAAATCCCTGGCAGTCTGAAATCCATAAATGGTATCATTCTTAACATAACCAGCCACCGTGTCGCCATTAGAAATTAATGTATCATTTGTCCAATATTTTTCAATACGTTGCGAATACCAACGCTCGGTATAGTTGATGCTGTTAGTGAGATTGAAGAATTTTAGAAGTTTAACAGAACTGGAAATAGGGATATAATGCTTCATCCCGTTTTTAAAATCCTTATAGACATTCTCGTTGAATAGAAGTGTATCTAATGTATTAATCCTGTTTTCAGCATTCATTGAATAGTTAACACTAATATTTTCATACCATTTCAGCTTTCCAACCTGTTGTTTCCTTCGGAATGGGAAAAACCGGTTTATGTTAAATGACACTTTAGGCAGGCCCAAATCAATAGTGTGTTGAATGGTGTTTTGAGAATGATTAAGGTTCAAAGTTAGATGATATTTACCTGCCCAGTGTTTCTGGTATGAAATGCTTGACGAGAACGTGTTGGATAAATAATCAGTTGCACTGACCGGATTATACCGGTTATACTGCCCCGTAACAATATTTACGCTGGCAGAAAAAGAACTATTAGGTTTTGCCTTAGGGTCCTGTGTGTGATTCCATCTGATGGCGAAGTCTTTATGAAGCTCATAATCCGGAGTTCCTTCCACTCCAGCACGGTTTACGCCAAAATTGAAGTTGAAGTTTCCTCCAAACTTATATCTCTTTTTATAGCTTAAGTTGGGTTTGAGCGCCCAGCTTCCCCTTGTGTAAATATCTCCAAGTACGGTGAGGTCGATGTAATCGCTAATACCCCAGTAATAACCAAAGTCGTGAAAGTAAAAACCCCTGCTTGCTGATTCTCCATAGGAAGGGATAATGATACCTGAAGTACGGCCCTTAAAAATAGGAAACATGCCAAAAGGCACAGCAATGGGCAATGGAACATCCTCCACAACCAAATATGCCGGGCCGGTAACAATCTTATTACCAGGAATGACTTTGGCTTTATGAAACCGCATCTCAAAATGAGGATTCTCATTGCTGCAGGTTGTGTAACTGCCAGATTTTATATTAATTATATCATCTTTCATCTTCTTAATCACCCTGCCATGAATATAACCATCGCCTTCCTGTGTAATAACATCCTTTATCAATCCTTGTTTTGTGTTAAAATTATAGTTCATTTCTTTTGAACTAAAACTTTGTCCTCCTTCTGTAAAGAGCGGTTTTCCATACTCTTTATTCAATGAGTCAAGCATGAAAGTAGCATAAAGCAGGCTTTGGGTAAAATCGATCTCAACAAAAGCAGCCTTTAGATTTGTCGTTTCATAATTGATTTCTGAATTCCTATAAAGAAATACTTTCTGTGTGCTTATGTCAAATATTAAAGAGTCTTCTGCCTGGTAATCTACTTTTGAGTCAATCCCAAACTTGTCAGCAGCGGTCAGAACAGTGTCCGTGATAATGATTGTTGTATCGTTTATTACAGGCCGTAAGGTGTCCTGTCCATATACCTTGAGATATGAAAAAAACAGCGCCATAACCAACAATAAATTTAAAGCCAGGCGGGGAAAAGAAATTTCATTTAAAAATTTGAGTTCAGACAAGTTAATTAAATGCTAATTTTGTATAATTACAATTTTTGCTATACGTTAACAGTTTATAGTTTTGATACTGTAAAGATAACAACTCATCAAAACAAAATAAATATATTTTTACGTGAAACGATTATTTCTGTTTTTTGTTATCCTTAATCTCCTGGTTTTGCATTCCAGAGAGGTTGCATCACAAATTACAATCAACAAAGTTGTAATTGATGCAGGACATGGAGGAAAAGACCCCGGTGCCATGGGGAAAAGCTCAAAGGAAAAAGATATCGTCTTAGCTATAGCCTTAAAAACAGGAGCTTACATTGAAAAGTACATTCCTGGTGTTGATGTCATCTATACCCGGACAAATGACAAATTTGTTGAGCTTTACAAAAGAGCTCAAATAGCCAATGATAAACAGGCAGACCTTTTTATTTCTATTCATTGCAATTCAAATCCTTCATCTAACCCACATGGTGCTGAAACATATGTTATGGGCCTGCATAAAAGTAAAGCAAACCTGGAAATAGCAAAAAAAGAGAATGCAGCCATCCTTCAAGAGGAGAATTATGCCCATATGTATGAAGGGTTTGACCCTAACCAGGATGAAGATTATGTTACACTTTCACTTTTTCAAAATGCTTTTCTGGATCAAAGCCTCGATGTTGCTTCCAGGATACAAGATCAATTCAGAGATCGTGTTGGCCTGACCGACAGGGGTGTAAAACAAGCCGGATTTTGGGTATTATACAAAACGGCTATGCCTGGAGTTTTAATTGAGGTGGGTTTTTTAAGTAATCCGAAAGAAGAAAAGTTCCTTCTGTCTGATGATGGACAGGCTTACGTTGCATCAGCTATTTACAGGGCATTTAAAGAATATAGACGCGCATTTCATAAGGAAAATAGTAGTGCAATTTCTTTGATTAAGGATGAGGAAAATATAAATAACGATCAACTGTTTTTTCGTGTGCAATTTTTTTCATCCCAAAATGCCAGGTCACTCAACGCAAATATTTTTGATGGTATTGCAGATGTGGCAGAGTATTATCATAAGGGATTGTTTAAATATACCGCCGGTAACATGAAAACAATTGAGGCGGCGGCTATTCTGAAAAAAAAATTAATAGAGATTGGGTTTAACGATGCCTTTGTTGTAGCATTTTTGAATGATGAACGTATTTCAATTAATGAAGCGAAACAATATCTTAAGAAATAATCCTTGAATATTTTTCTGTTTTGGAAAACAAATCAATAACTAAATCCTGGATATTTATCCTTTTGGCTTTAATAAGCGTCATCGTCCTCCTGTTTTTTTTAGTGAGCCCTAGCCTGTATTTCAAAAAGACGCATTATGTTATTGTCGATCAATTGGTTAATGAATTAACATTAAATCAGGTAGTTACAATTAATGGCCTCAAGGTTGGTGAGGTCATTGACATCAAAATTGATAAAGCCGATAACTCACTAAATGCAAAAATAAAGATAGATGAAAATATTAAAATACCTGTTAATTCGTTTCTATTAATAGAAAATGCAGAAATTGTCGGTAATCCTTCACTTTCAATAGTTATGGGTGATATGTCAAATTATTTACATAGTGGTGATACATTGCCAATTTTTAACACTACACTGTATGAACAATATGGCCAAACGCTTAATGCATTGAGATCTGGCTTAAATGAATTAATTGGTACCATTGAATCAGCTTTAGCTGTAAGTGAAGATTTTTCTTTTTCGATGCCGGATCAAAAGCATACTCCTGATTTGGATAATGCAGAAGATGAAATAAATAATCGTTATAAAGTGCAACTTGGAGCCTATCAATCACGTAAACGGGTAAATATGTTTAATTTATCTTCTTTAGGGGAGGTAGAAGAGTTTTATCATCAAGGGTATTACAAATACATGATTGGCAACACTGTCTCATTTGAAGAAGCTCAGGTTCTTCAAAAAGAGGTTATTAGATTGGGATTCAACGATGCCTTCATTGTTTTGTTCTCAGAGGGAAAAAGAAAGGCTTTTTATAATACCCGGCACGATAAATAAGACTAAAGTAATTATTAAAAACAGAAAAGATCATAAAGTGAGAATATCTCGTGAGATAAAAATAGGATTAGTATTCTTTATCACCCTGGCTCTTTTTATCTGGGGGTTAAATTTTCTTCAGGGGCGTAGCTTCTATAAGAAGCAACTTGAATTTTTTGCAGTGTATGATAGAGTAGATGGATTGTTGCCTTCAAATCCTGTTAATGTTAACGGTTTACAGGTGGGAAAGGTTGTTGATTTATACTTTGCAAGTGACACTTCTGCCAAAATAATCGTTAAATTTAATGTGGCGGATAATTTATTGATACCTCGAAATTCTATTGCCAGGATTTATTCTCAGGACCTGATGGGCTCAAAGGCCATCAACTTGAAACTTGGTACCTCTAGTGAGTATTGCGTTAATGGAGATACCCTTTCAGCCTCCATTGAAGAAGGGTTGAAAGAAGAGGTAAATAAGCAAGTTCAGCCACTAAAAAGGAAAGCAGAAAATTTACTTCTCTCTATCGACTCGATGGTTACCGTTATCCAATACGTCTTTAATGAAGAATTGAGAGATGATCTTACACGGAGTATCGCCAGCATTAGAAGGACGATTAACAATCTTGAAAGCACAACGTATAAAATTGATACCCTGGTACAAACACAGGAATCACGACTCGCTGAAATAATAGATAACATTGAGTCTATTACAAAAAATTTGAGCAATAACAATGAGAATATAAGCAATATTTTGTATAATTTCTCTGCCATTAGCGATACATTGGCAAAGGCGAAGATATCAGAAACATTATTAACTACAAATCAAACCTTACGCGATATTTCTTCTGTTTTGCAGCGGATTGAAAATGGTGAAGGTACAATTGGCATGCTGATCAACGATGATTCGTTGTATAATCGCCTGGTTGGATCTGCTGGTGAATTGAATTTGTTGCTGGAAGATATGAAGTTAAATCCGGGCAGGTATGTCCGCTTTTCTGTTTTTGGTAAAAGCGATAAAAAAACACCATATGTTCCGCCAGGGGAAGAACCAGTGGATGACAAAAAGAAGAAGAAAAGAAAGGATTAAAATACCCCCTGAAGAAAATCCTCACCATCTGAAAATATCAATCTTGTTAATGGGCCTTTTACCTTCGTGCCAGTAAAACCCCTTCAATCGACGATCATCTTTTGTAATATCTTTTTCAGGAAATAATGTTGCTGTTGGATGATCGATATAAATGATTTTTTTTACTTTGCTATCAGCCAGCATAACCCACATGTGTCCTGAAACCGCTTTATTGATGCCGATCATGGATCCATCATCCTCCCTTACAACGTAAATAGTTTCTGAGTTTGCATCCACCATGATTTTATAAAGCTGGTTTTTAGCAAAATAGGCGATCATATTCACTCCTTTGATCTGGTTGAAGTTAACTGAATCGTCTTTTGAAATAATGAAGGATGAGTTGTGCATGGTCATTTGCACAACCTGTTGATTTTCGAAATATATTTTTATAGTATCAGCTGTTAACTGATTTTCTTCCGTCCAGAGTACGGGTTCGTTATACATGGTAAGGATGGAGTCGGTGAAATGATAAAATAACGAGTCACACATCCCTTGAATATCGTTTCTGAAGAATTTTGTATGATAATAAGCGTATAATGATTTAAGTGATTGCGCGCTGTCAAAAGTCGCCTGAATCGTGTCGGCATGAAGAAAAAGAGAATCTTTATTGTCAACTAAAATGGCCAGTGCGCTGTCGGTAACCATCGAGTATCCTCTTTCTTTATGGTACTCAGAATAATTCCCTTTAACAATGATGTTTTTTATAGTGTCGGTGAGGGTAATATTACTATAAGCTATTCCAAAACCATTATGCTGGTCGTAGAATAAACTATCGCAGGAAAGATTTTGATCGCCGGCATTGAAAAATGTGTTTTTGCTGTACCGGCTAACATCCAACCGGGTATTATACCATCCATTTTCACAATAGATATAATTATCCTCACTATGGATAGTTGTCGGGCCATAGAAATAGGCAATCTCGGTTTCAGTGTTGTACAATAAGGTGTCTGATTTCATGGTATACTCAGGGTTAATAAGTACCACATTCTTCTTAAAAAAAAATTCTTTTTTACTGGTATAATAATACCCTTTATCACTGTACAGCTGGTTATCTTTACTATAAATCTTGCCACCATACAAATAATATGAAATTTTTGTTAACCGGTCATAAAACAAATGCTCAGTATTTACAGTCGTTGTATTATCAATTAATCTAACATTATCCTGGATTTCAGCCAGCTTGGTGATGCCATTATAGAAAAGATAATCACCGAAAAGGTCAAGTGAATCGCCGGTATTTATATGTACATGGCCGAAAGCTTCCACATTGTTTTCCTTGTCGTTCAGATAAGCACTATCACAATATAAATAAATACTGTCGTGTTCCAGTATTACATCCCCGATAAGCATTTGTATATCCTTATTAAAATGCTTATCGTAACGGATCTCATTGGCTTGTATTAGTCTGATCCTTTTTGCTTTCTGCGCATAGTTGATGAATGGCAAAAAGAAAAGCACTAAAATAACCGGAACCCTATAGTAATTGCTTATTAGCATAAGTGCATTGAATAGTTATTCGTCAGAAAAATGTTTGATCATCTTTCTGTATTCCGAAAAGACTTTGGCCCGGGAAACAAATCCCAGGTATTTTCCATCTCCCAATACAGGCAAAATATATTTTCCGGATTGGTGAAACTTTTGAGTTACCTCCTCCATTGAGTCCTTGATATCAACAACAGTATGAGGGTAAAACATCAGGTTCTTTACGAGTGTTTTATCATACATTTCCGGCTTAAAGATAATATGCCTGATGTCATCCATTACAACCATACCCCTAAGAATATTATCGTTATCAACGACAGGGAAAGCGTTTCTGGAAGATTTGGTGATCACTTTGACCAGGCTGCCTAATGTATCATCAGGCCTAATGGGTATGAAGTCTTTCTCAATTAATTTATCAACTTTCATTCTCATGAGGATTGCCTTGTCCTTGTGATGGGTGATTAACTCACCTCTTTTAGCAAGTTGATGCGTGTAAACTGAATTGGGGATAAAAAGTTTGATTGTTGCATATGAAATTGTAGCGGTGATCATTAGCGGTACAAACAACTCGTACCCTCCGGTAATTTCTGCAACCAAAAATATCCCGGTCAATGGCGCATGTAATACACCTGCGATCAGCCCGCCCATTCCGACCATGGCAAAATTACTCTCGAAAACAGGGCCAAGGTTCATTAGGTTGATCAGTTTAGCGAAAAATAGTCCGGTAAAAACCCCTGTAAAAAGGGTAGGGGCAAAGATACCACCAACCCCGCCAGCTCCAAAAGTAACGGTCGTGGCAACAACTTTAAAAGCAATTACAAGAACAAACAGAATAAAGAGCATATATACACTGTCGCGGTAAGGATAAAAAATACTATTATTAAAAAGCGGACTGTGATCACCACTCAGGGCAGTATTGATAGCTTCATAACCCTCACCATACAGTGACGGGAATAAGAAAATCAGAACACCCAGTACACTACCGCCAAGCAGTAAACGTCCATACCATGAGTTTATACGTGAGAAAATTCCTTCAAGAAAAATGTATGTCTTCGTAAAATATACCGATACAAAACCTGAAAGGATACCCAGGAGTATGAAATACGGAACATCTTTGAGTCTGAATATTTCCTGAATCTCAAATGGGTACAACACAGCACTCCCAAGAAAAAAATAAGATGTAAGAACAGCTGTAGCTGAAGCGATCAGCAAAGGTACCAGGGATGCCATTGTAAGATCGATCATAATAACTTCAATAGCAAATACAACAGCAGCAATAGGAGATTTAAAGATTGCGGCCATAGCAGCGGCACATGCCAAACCAAGTAATAAGGTGATTTGTTTGAAATTCAGGTGTAACAAGCGGCCAAGGTTCGAGCCAATCGCTGCACCTGTTGCCACCGTGGGCCCCTCCAATCCAACTGATCCCCCAAACGCTACAGTCAGGGTACTTGTAACTATAGATGAAAAAATATTATGCTTCTTTATAAGTCCGTTATTTTTACTGATGGCGTGAAGAACACTGGGGATGCCATGTCCTACCTGTTGCTTCAGGAGGTATTTTATGAAAATGACTGCTAAGAAAATTCCGGCAGCAGGATATAAAAAATAGAGGAAATTTGCATAGCTCTGAGCAAAATCACTTGTTAGTAAGCTCTGAATCAAATGGACGCTGTTTTTAATGATAACTGCGCTCATTCCCCCCAGGAAGCCAATAACGGCACTGAGAAGCATAATAAATTGCTTGTCAGGTATATGTCGCACCCTCCAGATCAGAAACCTTCCAAGTAGTGATCGCTTTTTCATTATTAACAGGATAGTGGTGCGAAAGTAAAAAAAAAGGCTGACATAAAATGCCAGCCTTAAAGTAACTTTAATGAAATTAACTCACTTTATGTATGGAAACAAAAGTAAACACTCCGTGATTATCTCCAACAATTCCAACCCAATATGGGAACCAGTAAGTCACCACAGGGGGTAAGTACTTATCTACGGCAGTTACCATGACATATATCTCCACATAATCATCTTGATCCAGGTATACTACATCACTTACATTAGGCGCATTCATAAACTCCTGATAATCATTAAAAACCCACTCAGGTGGGTATCCACCTCCATAACCTACAAGCGTGTTTAACTGATAATTATTACCCTGTGCATAGAGTGAATCATTAACAAAAATCCCAATTGAGAGTAATACAGGGTATGGCGGCGGAAGTATCTGCCTCAGGTTTTCATTCTTTGTAACTGAATAACCTGACGGATAAGGCTTGGTCATGCCTTCCCGAACATACTGGCCTTCATATGACCACCCCTCTACACCTCCATACCACGCAGGAAGGCTGTCAGGGATAATTTCAACCCTGGCATTTACCTGGTAATACCCTTCCTCATTGGCAGTGAAGAAAGCCCAGGGAGGGGGTGTGCCTGGGGGGGGGAGGGAAGACAAAGTAAACTCCGAATGTTCATCAAAACCGGGACGGTTTTGTGGTGTTTTTTTATTAAATGGAATGGGAAACCAGGGCCTCATATACCAATCATATCGCCAGGGCTTAAACGGCCACACTGAAGCATCACACCATAGGGTTATAGAGTCAGAAAGGTATGCTCTTGCCCTGGATTGGTGATTGAAGTCAATGATGCCATCCACTCCCGCGTTCCTGGCATGATTGATCCGCATCATGGTATTGGCATCAGTGTAATCCGTTCCTCCTGAACCGGTTAAAGATGAGGTATTGCTGATTTCGAAGTTATTATCATCGTCATTGTCAATACCTAAAGTAAAATCCGATGTAGAAGAAGCAGTATCTGCCTGCATCCTGATAGCTGCATCGCCGCCGGTTGAATCCTGTTCAAGCATTATCTGGTATGCCGATGTGCTGTATTCCCATATGTGAAGTTTGCCTGTGGGAGAAGTTGTTCCAATACCCACATTCCCCCCATTGAACCAACTGTTGCCAAAAGAATGTACTCTTACGGTATTTATTGCGGCATTTGAGAACATATCAAAACGTGAATTTCCATCCGAAAAAAAAGTAAATCGCTGGTTAGTGGCACCAGCCGGATAAATTACCGCAGGCCCGGAAACATGAAACGTAGTAGTGGGATTTGTTGTGCCAACACCTACAAATCCGCCTGTGTAATATATTTTTGTCCCGTTCAATGACCAGATACCCGCTATGGTTGCAGGATGTACCCAGGCACCGGTACCAGCAGCATTGGATTTCATTATATGGCCATCTGCTTCGTTGCCGTCCACCATTTTAATACTACCGGCAACATGTAAGTCGGCTGAAGGATTGGTAATACTAATACCCACATTGCCTCCATTAAAATAGCTATCGCCACTTGATTCTATTCTTGTGGTTGTTACTGCGGAGGTATTTTTTAAAGTCATGTACGTGTTGCCTCCCAAGGACCCAATTTGAACATACCGGCCTGGTTGGCTTGTAGGGTTAATCCTGGCAATTCCATATACCTGAAAGTGAACTGCCGGAGCTGTTGTGCCAATCCCCACATTGCCAGAATTATTGATTCTCACTCGTTCAGCAGTTGATCCAGACGTA
>JAGLWB010000109.1 GCA_023133655.1 Bacteroidales bacterium | reverse complement strand
ATTTTGATGAGCATATAACAAAAGGCAGTCATTTGTTGAGATTAGAAGTGTTCGATAATAAAGGCAATTCCAATGTTTTTGAATCACAGATATTTTATTAATTAGAGCATGACCCAATACAATTTATGCTTTTTTGTTTCTGATCTTCATGGAAAAATCGACAGATATGAGAAACTGTTCGTGAAGATTGAGGAAGAAAAGCCCGGGGCTCTTTTTCTTGGTGGAGATCTCCTGCCACATAGTTTAAAGCCACAAAAAATAGATAACCGGGTAATTACTGATTTCACAACTGAATACCTGATTAATCGTTTTGATTTGTTGAAGCGGAAAATGGGCAAAGGATATCCATCTGTTTTTGTCATTCTTGGAAATGACGATGCCAGATCGGAAGAAAAGCATTTTATTGCACATTCAAAAAAAGCCCTCTGGCACTATATGCACTTCAGAAGGAAAATGTATGAAGGCTACAATATATTTGGCTATTCTTATGTGCCCCCAACACCTTTCCAAATTAAAGACTGGGAACGATACGATGTTTCAAGATATGTGTATCCTGGTTGTGTTCCACCCACAGAGGGGTTTCGCACAGTAGAATCAACTGACGATATTGAGTGTTCAACAATTAAGAAGGATTTAGAGAAAATGGCAGGCAATATGCCCCATGGTAAATCGATCTTTCTTTTTCATTCGCCACCTTATAAAACCAACCTTGATCGTACAGCTCTTGATGGTATGACCGTCGATCATGTTCCACTGGATGTTCATGTTGGCAGTATTGCTATCAAACAGTTCATTGAGGATAGCCAGCCGTTTCTAACGCTTCATGGCCACATACATGAATCATCAAGAATCACCGGGCACTATATGGAAAAAACAAGCACCTCAATCGCCTTGGGAGCTGCATGGGATGGACCTGAATTAGCTATTATTAAATTTGACCTGGATAATCCGGAAGATGCGGAGCGGGAATTGCTCTAACTCATTAAATTATTTCTATCTTTACCCCGTGGAAGAAATGATACTGATCCTTGATTTTGGTTCTCAATACACACAGTTAATCGCCCGTCGTGTACGAGAGCTAAATGTGTATTGTGAAATACATCCTTTCAATGATTTTCCCGCTGTGAGCGAACAAACAAAAGGTGTGATACTCTCAGGGAGTCCTTTTTCAGTACGTGATGAGGGAGCACCGACGCCTGACCTTACTGATATTAGAAAAAAAATTCCTGTTATTGGTTTATGTTACGGGGCACAGTTAATGGCACAACATGATGGGGGAGAAGTATTGGCTTCTGAGATTAGAGAGTATGGCAGAGCAAACCTTTCACATATTAACACCGACGATCCATTATTAAAAGGAATGACAACCGGGTGCCAGGTATGGATGTCACATGGAGATACAATCCTTCATCTTCCCGATGATTTTGAAATGATTGCGAGCACTGATAGTGTGGACGTGGCCGGATTCAAGGTCGCCGGTGAATCCACGTATGGCATTCAATTTCATCCGGAAGTATACCATACAACAGAAGGAGCATTGTTACTAAAAAACTTTGTGGTTGATATTTGTGGTTGCTCACAATCGTGGACACCTGATTCTTTTGCTGAAACTACTATTAATGAATTAAAGGCAAAACTAGGCAACGACCAGGTTGTTTTGGGACTTTCCGGAGGTGTTGACTCATCAGTAGCCTCAATACTTCTTCATAAAGCAATAGGGGCAAACCTTCATTGTATCTTTGTTGATAATGGTCTGCTGCGTAAGAATGAATTTGAAGCTGTGCTCAAATCCTATGAAAAAATGGGACTTAATGTTACAGGAGTTGATTCCGGAAAGAGGTTTCTTGACGCTTTGAAAGGGATTAGTGAACCTGAGGAAAAAAGAAAGGTCATTGGTGGAATTTTCATTGAAGTGTTTGACGAAGAGGCGCATAGAATCAGGAATGTAAAGTGGCTTGCCCAGGGGACAATATACCCTGATGTAATTGAATCTATTTCAGTAAAAGGTCCTTCAGCAACCATAAAATCACATCATAATGTTGGTGGTCTGCCTGACCGGATGAAATTAAAAGTTGTTGAGCCGCTCCGAAGTCT
>JAGLWB010000108.1 GCA_023133655.1 Bacteroidales bacterium | reverse complement strand
AGTGTGCTTGAAGGCAATGATGCGCTTCAACAAACCCCGGCCAGTATAATCGACAGGATTGAGATCATCACAAACCCTTCAGCAAAATACGACCCGGATGGAGTAGGAGGAATATTAAACATTATTTTAAAAAAGCAACAAAAACCGGGTGTTAATGGCATAGTAAATGTCTCCGCCGGGTCGGGAAATAAATATAAAGCAGATGCCTTGCTTAATTACCGGTCTAAAAAAATAAACCTGTTTGTGGGGTTTGATTTTAACGAACGGCGATTCACCATGGAGTCTAATTCGGTTAACGAAACGTATCGTTTGGATACCACTAATTACCGTATTTCAGATATGGCCGGCAATAGAGACCGGCAAGGTTATGGGATCAAGGGTGGTTTGGATTATTACCTTACTGAAAGATCCACCTTAACTATTTCAGGAAAATATGGCGGTTACGGCTTTGAAAGGGACAATACTACATTCAGACATATTTACACTGAACCCATTACCACTAATGATTATTCCAAATCACTTAATACCTTAAGCCGGGATGGAACATACCATAATCTAACAATAAACTATCAGCAACTTTTCGATGACAACGGCCATCAAGTGGAAGCAATGGTTTATTATTCCAAACGAATAAGTGATAATTGGGAGGATCAACAAAATTTCATAACCGATGCTGAATGGAATAATATTGACGATTTCCCCGAGACCATACAAACAACTGAGGACGGAACAACCGATGAATTTCGAATAAAGGCAGATTACACCAGGCCCACCGGTGAAGATGGTTTGTTTGAGGCTGGTTATCAAAGCCGGTTACGATTTGAAAATGGCACGTATCTTTATCAGGATTATGATCATTCAACAGGAGGCTGGATTGAAAACGATCAGTATAGTAACGAAATGGATTTTAAACGAAACATCCACTCCGTTTATGCTACATATGGAAATCAATGGAAATTTTTGGGTTATAAATTTGGACTTCGTGGAGAATACACCGATAGGGAGATCAAAAATGTAAATACTGAATATGCTTTTGTTATAAACAGATTTGATTACTTTCCATCAATGCACCTTTCGGCTCAATTAATGAATGACAACCAGGTATTTGCCAGTTACAGCAGGAGAATCGACAGGCCAAGAGGAAGGGAACTTGATCCCTTTCCAAACTACATGGATCCCTATAACATCAGGGTTGGAAATCCTGAACTGGAGCCTGAATATATCGATTCGTATGAACTCGGTTATCAAAAACTCCTTAACAAGTCGTTCCTGTCACTGGAAGGATATTACAGGATAAATAAAAATAAGATTACCCGCATAATAACTTTACTGGAAGACGGTACTTTTCTACATACTTATCAAAACCTTAACAAAGATTATTCACTCGGTATGGAAATGATGGCCAACCTCAGCCTGACAAAGTGGTTTATGGTAAACGCCAGTGCAAATATATTTGATTACCGGCTCGAAGGTACACTGGAAGATGAAGATATTGTAAAAAGCTCCACAAACTGGTCCGGGAAACTAAATACTACCCTTAAATTCAAGTATGATTTCCGTGTTCAGATTAGTGGGATATATCGAGGCCCAAGTGTTACTGTTCAGGGAGAACGCGAGGGTTATTTTGTTACCAATTTTGCGTTGAGAAAAGATTTTTTCGAGCATAAATTCAATGCAACACTTTCTGTCAGGGATATGTTTAAAACCGCAAAGTATGAGTCAACATCTTCAGGCTCTGACTTTTATTCATACAGCACTTTTGTAAGGGAGGCCCCGGTCATCACCCTTAACCTGAGCTATGTCATCAATAATTACAAAAAACAAAAGGGAAACAACGGTCAGTCGAGAGATATGGAGGAAGATATGGAAGATGACTTTTAACAGGATATAAAATGCAAGATAAAAAACTCTATTTCTTTTTCTTCTTGCTCACCCCGATATTTAATTTCCACACATTCACGGGGTCTACTATAAATTCTCTCCATTGAATGTCGCCGGGTTTCAGCTCAAACTCCAGGTAATTATCATACCCTTCTTTCGTAAACAATTCTTCAGGCAGGGGATCGAATTCGTTTAAATAAGGACGATATTTATATGGGGTTAATTTAACAATGAGTATGTGTTCACTGATGTTTCTGAACTGAAATAATCTTTTCTCGGAATCTGGTTGCCGCTCTGATGTAACATCAAGAACCTCAGTATAATTGTATATGATTTCTGCGTCATTGCTTCCGGGAAATTTACTTCCATTGAAAACAAAACCACTGATTATTAACAGGATAATAATGAATGAAACGGGAATGGAGCTGGGCTTTTTCATTTGATTGTATTTTTTCTGGTTCAAAGTTAAAAGTTTAATTCAACTTACAACCGCCAATTGTCAATTGAAAGAAGGTTCCTGTCGCTAAAAACCAGCAGCTTGTAATTTGAAGCTTGTAGCTATTTTAATAATTCCTACATTTGCGTCAAGTTAAAACTGATGTTTAATCAATAATTACAACTACTATGAAAAATTATATCCTTTTATTCTTATTTGCAGGAATTGTCACAGCATTTAATGCATTTGGGCAAGATGAAGAAAAAAAGCCCGAAGAAGAAGGCTACGTTTTTACCATTGAAAAAGAGCTTGATGCAACTCCGGTAAAAAACCAGTACCGGTCCGGTACCTGCTGGTCTTTTTCGGCGATCTCTTTCCTGGAGTCTGAATTATTACGCATGGGCAAGGGAGAATATAATCTTTCGGAAATGTTCGTTATCCGGCACGCTTATGGTGATAAGGCCAAAAAATATGTCAGAATGCATGGCAACCTTAACCTCGCCGGTGGAGGTGCTTTTCATGATGTAATCACTGTTTTTAAAGAATACGGGATGGTTCCTGAAGAAGTGTATGATGGTCAGGTTATTGGCGAAGAAAACCATATCCATGGCGAAATGGATAATGTTGTCAAAGCGTATGTTAAGGCGGTTGTTGACAATAAAAATAAAAAGCTAACGCCTGTCTGGTACCAGGGACTGGTTGGTATTCTGGATGCTTATCTCGGTGAAATCCCGGAAGAATTTGAATACAATGGCGAAAAACAGACACCCAAAAGTTTCGCAAAAAGCCTTGGGTTAAACATGGACGATTATGTTGAATTATCTTCGTTCACACATCATTCTTTTTATGAGGAATTTGTTCTGGAAGTTCCTGACAACTGGGAGTGGGGCCTTGTGTATAATCTCCCGATGAAAGAATTTAATGAGGTTCTTGATTATGCAATTGATAACGGATACACCATTGCATGGGGGGCTGATGTCAGCGAAAAAGGGTTCTCATGGAAAAATGGGGTCGCCATTGTACCTGAAGTTGACATGCTGGACATGACGGATACGGAAAAAGAAAAGTGGGAAGAGCTGACAGAAAAAGAAAAACAGGCTGCTTTATATAAATTTGATAAACCTGGCAGGGAAAAAACAATTACCCAGGAAATGCATCAGAAGGCTTTTGATAATTACAGCATGACCGACGATCATGGCATGCATATCACGGGTAAGGCCAAAGACCAAAATGGTAATGAATACTTTATTGTTAAAAACTCATGGGGTGATGGTGGAAAATACGATGGTTATTTTTATGCCTCCAAATCGTTTGTGTTAATGAACACACTGGATATTATGGTACATAAAGATGCAATACCGAAGCATATCAAAAAGAAATTAGGTTTTGATTAGTACTTTTACTTATTAATACAACGCTCTACCCGTAAGCCACGGGCTGAAATAACAAATCCCAAAAAATCAATAGTGTGAACCAGAAAAAACTATCTGTTATAATTCCCGCTTACAACGAGGAGGCGACGATCCATCTGATCCTGGATAAGGTTAATGCCGTTTCATTGATCGGCAATACCTCTAAAGAAATTATCATTGTTAATGACTATTCAACTGATAGCACCCGGGAGGTGGTTGAAAAATACATTAAAGACCATGCCGGTCATGATATCCGGCTTTTCAACCAGGAGATCAACATGGGCAAGGGTGCGGCCTTACACAGAGGCTTTAACGAGGCTACCGGTGATTATATTATCATACAGGATGCCGACATGGAGTATGATCCCAATGAGTACA
>JAGLWB010000107.1 GCA_023133655.1 Bacteroidales bacterium | reverse complement strand
CAAGGCGATCATCAACTGTAATTCTGAAATCCTTTTTGAAATTCTGAAAATATTTTCTCGTATAACCATTCAACAGCGCAGGTTGCAATTCTGTTACCTCGCTCATTAAGTTCAACGGTAATTCCGACTGGCGAAAAACAGATCTAAGCATCTCAATCATTTAGTATTTTAAGTTTTATTGTTTCTGGCGTCCCGATGTGGAAGACAGGAAGAAAAATTGAAGTATACAATGATTGCACTTAAAAAAATGATCACAATTAGGGAAACGCGTTTTTTTTCCATAACACCAGGGGGATAACTAATGTGATTGTCGATTATTATAAATCTCAGATCGAATAATTCCTAATTTATTCAAGAAATACCTGAAAGATACGCCAAGTACGCCAAGTGCATACACGGTGCTGTCTTTCAGGTTAATAGACGAAGCTTCCTTAAAATATTTTGTAGGGCAGGTGATTTCGGCAATCTCATAACCCGCATAAAATATCTGTGAAAGCATCTGGTTATCAAAAACAAAATTATTTGAATTTTGGTTGAAATTAACAGATTCCAACACCTCTCTCGAGAATGCCCTGTAACCGGTATGATATTCCGAAAGTTTCTGATTCATCAAAATATTCTGAATAAGGGTAAGTCCCCGGTTCGAGATATACTTAATTAGCGGCATACCGCCATTTAAGGCTCCCTTACCCAAAATCCTGGATCCCAGAACAACTTGGTAAACATCATTAGCAATGAGATAAGCCATCGAGTGGATTAATTTGGGCGTATATTGATAATCGGGATGGAGCATGATTACAATATCCGCTCCAAGATCAAGGGAGATATTGTAACATGTTTTTTGATTTCCGCCATACCCTTTATTTTCCTCATGGATAATAACATGTTTGACCCCAATTTTTTTCGCCTCCTCAACAGTATTGTCATGACTTTTATCATCAACAAGAATTACATCGTCAACAATGTCAAAAGGAATTTCATCATATGTTTGCTTAAGTGTTTTTTCTGCATTATAGGCAGGCAAAACAATTATTATTTTTTTATTATTGATCACCTTAAGCTTTATTATTTCTCGCAGATTACGCAAATTATATCCCAGAAGGCGCAAAGATAAGAATTATAATTATTTATGGAGTTTCGTTATTACCAGATCATCAAAATATATTGTTGAAGAGCTGGTGTTCCACAGGTAAACTTTCAACCTATTATCCTTTAGATTATCGGGAACTGTAAAATAGATGTTTAACAACTTCCATCCTGCTGAATCGGTTTTTAAAAAGTCATAGACACTACGGTAAAAAAGCGATGATTGCTCAGCTGCAACAACAAGATGACCGTTATTATTATCTGCATATCGCCAAATACTAATTCTATATCGATTATCGGGTGCCAAGTTTTCAAGGCTATAATCCAGTGCAAAACTCCTGTCTTTGTCAAGCTTCACGGAATATTTTCCCGAGCGTGCTTCCTCATCGCTTTGGGTATCAGCCCTACCAAAAAGGTGACCATCGGAAAGAAAATGTGTTTTTTCTGCATTAAGCGTATCCGCATTGAAAGCAATTTCAAAAACTGGTGATAAACTTAACCTGTTGAGAATGGTTTCAATTTCAACTGTATCCATTTCGTAAATGGCCTGCACCCTTCCTGAATAAATTTGTCTAATGGGGAAACCATTATTCACAGTCTTTACAATCTCGTTTTCATCTAATGGCTTTGCTAACACGACAATTTTTTTACCATGATTAGCCACTATATCCTCGAGTATTGTCTCTGCATTCCAATTGTAAAAAAGATCAGAGCCCAAGTCATAAAAATATGTATTAGGGTAAATGGTTTTCAGAGCAAGCAGATTCTTGCCTTTTGTATAAACATTACCAAATTTTAGTGCCGAAAATTTATTGAGTGAGTTTGGATAACAATATACCCTGGTGTAATCGTTGAATTTCGTATTGATCATCCTGAATACTGTATCATGCTCGATGTTGGTAATATGATAGCCCCGGTTGGCTTGTTTTAGAAATGGAATCTGCCAGAATGGGATAAAAATTAATAGGGCAATAACCAGTACAGGTGCAATGATTCGATTAATTATTTTCGGGTTGAGGAACGTTTGAATGTTAATAAACATAAAAAACAGGGAAGCACCCGACAGACTCAGTTCAGGCAGTAAATAATGGTTTGCATGATAATGCTTTGCAACAATAAGAATCCCAATTATTTGAGATAAAATAAGCGTATAAAGCATCATGAATTGTGCAGTTTTTAAATATTTCTTGCGTAAAACCGGTAATATTAATATCAGGATTATGGTCAGTATAGCCAGAACAAGGATGATAGTAAAAACCTGGTTGTTTTGAAAAATACTATAGACGTTTTTCAAGTAAATGTCGACATCAATAAATCCTTGCTTGCCATGCCCATAAATACCGGTATGTGTAGTAAGCCGGTAAAACCATCGGAACATATATTTATATTCGGGAATTGCCGGGCTTGTAAAGACAAAGAAGCTGACTGCCATGCCCAACAGGTATAAAATTTTACGTTTCATTCCAGGTAGTACGATGAATGGAATGATTATAACAGGCAGAAATGTTGCCTTTGTAGCCAGGCCAAATCCTGACAAAAAAGAAAACCAGATAAGGTATCGTATATGTTTTTTGTTATTGGAATAATAAAATATAACCAGGATTATAACCAGTAGAGTGCAGGTAAGTAATAACAATGGTTCTGGTGAAACTTTGGTCCAGGTATGATCCAGGACATTTGTAGAAAAAAACGGAGTGAGTTGCAAAATAATACCATACCAAATGATGCGTGTTTTGCTTATAACTATTAAACCAATTAAAAAAAACAGTATGGCATTCAGTATAACAAACAGTGATTGGATATGTCTTAGATAATGGTCAGGCTTTTCAAGTACACTTGTCTGAAGATCATCTTCTGTTGAAAAATCAAATAAATGTGCAATCCAAAGTACCACAGCACCGGTTTCCATGACAGTTGTGCCTGGATTGTCAATATGACCTACGGCTTTCCCGTTAGTAATATTTAGGGCATTCATTAGGTATATGTAATCAGGATCTTTTGCATACCTGGCTCTTTCAAATGATAATCCGGTGATCAGATAAATAAGTGGTAAAATGAGCAGAACAATGTAGTATGTACTTTTTTTCAACATAGTGAAAAACTAAATTATTTCCTGGGCTTAAATATCCTGTTTGAATTGAAGGATATTAATTTTTATCATTATAGTTTAGTTCATACAGGTTCAAGGGTATTTTAGTTGAACTGTAAATTAATTGGTAATTATTTTGCAATATATTATTTATCTCATTCAAACAATTATCCTGTTTGTTGGTAACATCTCCTCCAATTAATACATAATCAATTTTTTTTATTTCTGTTTGATTTGAATATCTCCACTGCAAGCAAGTGTTTATGAGTGGTTCATTCCCAAATTGAACCTGAGGAAGATTTTGTTTATTCCACGTCACAGGAAAATATTCCATATCGGCTTCGTAATTATTCAGTATAATAAGGGGCTTATCGACCGCAAGATAATTGGAGAAATGCAAATGAAGCCAGTGCTGGGAATAATTTACAGGCAGTACGATACTGTTCTTTTTCACATAGGAAGAAGCTTTGTCATATTCAAGTACGGTTTCATTTAACTCTTTTGTTTCCCTGACATAAAACCGATTTAAAGAGAAATTGATAAAAAGTATAAAAATAATGGCAAAAATGTTAAGCCACTGCGGAAATTTCTGTGATGAGATCCATATGATCAGGAAAAGAAAGAAAATCAATCCGATCCTGGCCGACAAATGACCCACATACCCTGTAGCATTGGGGGAAACGAAATAGATAATCAAAAAAATCATACTTAATAAAAGCCAGATATCATTTTTATCCAGAAAATGATAATAGAAGGAGCTGAAATTCCATTTATCGACTTTGATCCTGAAATTCTCTATCCTGATAAAAACCGCTATAATTATCAGGGCACCGATCAGGTAAAATAATTTCGCTGTATAAGCCCCTTCAATCTGAATATGTAAGGAGATGATTGGTCTGATAATTTTTATCCATTGAATCAGTTCATATCTTTCGATGAATTGATTCAAAGTAGCGGATGGAATGGAAAGATAATATACTATAAATAGTCCCATGCTGACAGAAAAAGCGAATATCACCAAAAGGGTCTTTTTCATATAACTGCCGGTAATTTTCTTTCTGCTGCTCCCGTTAATCATATCCCTTATGAACAATTGTATAAAAATGAGTGTGAATATGAATGCAAAAATGCCGAATATAAAAGGATGGGTAAAATACAACAAGGTGATCAGTATAAATAATATCAGAGCGGATTTGGGATTCAGGTTTCCTTCGACCTTCAACCAGTAACTCATGATGAAAAAAAGCAACATCATTCCGATACACAGATTATAAAATCCCAGAAAAAAAATAAATGAATAGATAAAGGGGAAGATGAGGAAATAAAGGTAATTGGAGGGTGAGGAGATCCGGATTGTCAGGCTTCGGAAAGCCACAGGCAGGCCGATTATATAAATTGAAAGTAATATCTTTTCAGCAATATACGCCGGTAAAAACGAGTTAAAAAGACTCAGGATAAAATGACCGGTCCAGTTAGGCACCAATTTATTGTTAATTCTAAAAAAGGAATGCACCAATTCATTATCAGAAAAGATCAGTTGATTGATCAGGTTGGAATTGTATAAATGAGATGCACCATCAAGGGAAGGGAAAAACTTACAGGAATATACAGGAATAAGATTGATAATGATTAACAGAAAAAAAACGAAAAGCTCAATGTACTTCCAGATTATTTTTTTTTGTGGCATTGCAATTATTATTTATCGAACTACTTGAGGTGAATAAAAAACAAATATATGAAATATCGCTTATCACAGATCTTTCCTTTTGGTGGTATAGGTAATTCGTTTCCAAAATATTTTAAAGGAATTAAATGTTTTACCAACAACGTTTGATGGAAGGATATCAACCAGCGAGGTGACAAACCGTGTTCGTAATATTGCCATAATGATATTCATGGCAAACTCAAAGAACCTTCGTTTAAACCCAATACCTTCAGGAAACGGCAAATTATAATCAGGTTGGTACCTTCTTTTTCGTATTCTTAAAAAGGCGCCCCTTTTCTTGTTATCGTACATATGAGAATGCATTCTTACCGTATCTTCCACGTTAACCGGGATAAGGTCAATAATGCCTTCTTCTTTCATCTTATGGAGGATTTCAACTCCCTTTTCTGAACGCCCGATCACAATAGAAAAACCCTTTCCCCTCTCTTCATACACCGGCGCCCAAGCGTCGCCTACAGAGATATCGGTAAACTCATTGGCCACATCAACACATACCAAACACCGCTTCATCATGTGAAAAGGAATGAGGTAATTAGAGTGGAATTTGGGAAGCTGAAAAACACTGCCATCTTTCATCTCCACCCGCATGTTTCCGGGCCACTCTCCATGCCTGAACTTAATGTCGGCAATGTCTTTATAGTTTTTCTTTCCGTGTGATCTTAAAAAGCTCTTAATGGAGCTAAAATGAAGATTAAGCCCGCAGTAAGGGGCAATGATATACTTAATATTTTTAACAGAGGGATGGTTCTCCTTCTGTAATTTCCGGATGGAATGTACCTGGCAAGGTAGTCCGACATAAGCCAGGTTTCCATGAAATGCTTCCATTTCCGGAAGTAATTCATTAACAGAGCTTATCACGTATTTGCTCTGGGAGGCTTTTATTACATCTTCTTTTGATGTAGCAATAAAAGGCTTTGTAAGCCAGGGTTCTTTTTCGGACATTCCCAGGACCACGGCTCCCTGTATCATTTTTTCTTCCAATAACCAGATCAATGTACTGGTAATTACACCGGCACTTCCACACCGGCGCCTGAGCTCAAAATTGGTTGTAAATCCTATATTTAATTCGCGATAAGTGCCAAAATATTTATGGTGATTCCCCTCTCCATTAAAGAGAAACGAATCGAGTGCGGGGAAGTTAACTTCCTGTCCGCTGCATGCGCTCCATGCTTCTTTTGCATCTTTTGCGTTTAGCTGGCCTTTTATCCCGGGCAGATATCTGCCTGTTTTATCTTTAAATTCGATAGATCCCTTGCCAAGCCCCACGCAGCTTCCGCACCTTGTACAAAGGTCATTATCTATTACCTGTTGGAGCTTTTCCTGGTTGGTCATACTAAAACTCAAAGGTTATCAACAAACTTGATTTTTCTGCGAAAATCTGCGCTCTTCCTGCGTCATCAGCGTTCTATAAACTAAAGCCTTATTTCCCTGGAAACAAATAATTCAACTTCACCATCCTTTAATCTATAGATATCATCATCAACCTCAATAATTTCCTCAGGCACATACTGCCCGGCGCTCGACACATGCCGTAACGAGTGATGTGGTGCCCGGTATAGGTCCTTGGCAATAAGATCGGGCCCCTTAAAAGCATCGATAATGCTTATTTTATCTTTATGAATCTCAATTTGTCTCTCAAAATCAATATTAACCGAAGGATTGCCAAAGATCATAACTTTCTTGAGTGCAGGGATGAGCCTGTTACCAAAGAGATAGCTAAGAATCCTCAAACCAATATGGCGAGGTGGCGAGGACTTCATCCAGCCGTGCTTCGACATTTTTCCTTTTACCACTAATTGTTGGTCGTCTTTTTTTTCGACTTTATAAGAATTATCAAGCCAGTGTGAAACGGCTACCTTGCCGTTAGGATATTTAATCCTAAATCCAAAATCTACCTCCTTAATCCCGCTCCTGTCAAACAAATTTACGATCCCGCCTTTCTTCATATTCACAAAGAGACTATATGTTCCCGGCTTATGAACAATTTTAATCCCGGCATGCTCCAAATACAGATCTTCCCCGTTCTCACATGGAATTTTGAATTTGTGATTTTGGATTTCATTCATATAGTCCAAACTTCTAAAACACGATTGGTATACATAGTGGCTTGCATACCTGTCGTCGGTCCTGTTAAGGAAAAAATCCGGTTTATCAATATTTTCAAGGAGTTTATCAACAATGGCTGCTGCTTTCGAATTTTTCTCGGCCATTCGTGTTAAGCCATAAAGAACAATATAATCAGTATTTCTCGAATTGATCATCACAGGAGTTTCTCCTGAAACCGAGATCATATGAGAAATATAATCTACTGCTTTCTCTATGGCCTTAAATGCACGTTCGTCTCCGGTTGAATCATAGATATCAAACAAACAGTCGATTGTAACAGAAAGATATCCTGTGTCGGGGCCGTGATATTCGGGGAACCATCCTTCATCGTTTTGTGCTTCATAAAATTCTTCCAGACGGCGTTCAAGCTTGTTTTTATCGACAGACACCCCTTGGATTTTTGAACATAGCACCAATCCGGCCAGCCCGGCAGCTTCCTGGTTATATGCTTCTTTTTCGGGATGCGCCAGCAACCACCGTGCTGTTTTATTTATTGACCTTATCAATTCCGGGTTACCGATTTTATACTTTCGGTTTTTCATGATAAGCCCTACAGTGTACAGAGTGAAAGCTGTTGGGGGGTATCCCGATTCATAGGGATAATACTCATTGAATGATCCGTTTTTTAACTGGCTCTTCGCCCAGAATTCCAATCCGCCATCAATCCATTTCAAGGCTGTTTTATTCCTATACAAAGGATTATCCGGAATGTCAAGGTCTATTAAAGCATCGACAACCAGCATACCTTGTTGAGTGATCATAGAAGAGAAGTCGCGGATCTTATAGTGCCAGTAATTCCGGTCGAAACTACCAAATGTCGGAGAATCGAAATCCCTGTCGAGTTGGCCAAGTATTCTTGGCAGCCTTCTCCTCAGGTAGTTCCATAATGCTTTCTGGTTATTACTCATTCTTGTTATTTTCTTGTTTGCGTCATAAAAAAAGGCAATCCGATCAAAGCGGTTACAATAATACGGAAAAGAGAGATAATGCCCACTCCTGCCAATATTTCAATGGGTGCATAGGTACTAAAAAACTTAATAATTACCGCATCCCTGGGTCCCAGCCCGGCAATAGAAATGGGAAGCGCTCCGGCCAGTAATGCCAGGCTAATACCGACATAAACATCCAGCACATGGGGAAATATGTTGAACATAACAAAAATAAAATAAAACTCACACACTTGGACAATCCACAACAGGATAGACATTAAAAAGTACCAGGTAATACGAGAATCAACATATTTAAGGGCATTCTTTATTTTAAAGTAAATAAAATCTTCCTTTTTCGTTGATAAATAATCTGCAAACCGGCGATCGATATACAATGAAATCCTTTTCCTGTTGAAATAAAATAAAAATAAAAATAAAAAACCGCACGATAAGGTGATTACCACAATCTGCAACAACGTTTGATGCTCTGCGGAAAAGAATAAATAGGTTATTGAGGCAACAAACAAGATAAAAAACACTGCCAAAACATCAAAAATCTTCTCAAGAAAAACCAGCATCAATACCGGGGTTTCAAGCTTATATATTTTCATCCAGGGAATGCGGACAATTTCTCCCATTTTCCCCGGAATAATAAGATTAGCACTATAGCTTCCCACTACCTGCTTAAAGGAGGTAAAAAGCCCCAGCTTAACCTTCCCAATCTCCTTTGTCATAATATTCCAGCGTTTTGTGGCCAGCCAGAGTTGTGGAATGAATAGAAGAAGGAATATAATAAGTGGTATAACCCTGATCTCAGAAAACACCTTTTGCATGGAGGCAAAATCAATCTTATCATAGATCAGGAAAAGGATCAATACACTAAGGGCAATGGATAGCGCCAGGCGAAGAGTCCTTTTATTTATCCATTTCATCTTCTGGTTTCTTTTCTGATTCTATCTTACGCAAACGGTACTGGTTTTCTTCCAAAATCTTACGATTAACAGAAATAAGATCGGCCACAACCCCCATAAAGAAAAAGAAAACACCGGTTAGTATAAGTATCGCAGTGAATATCAAACTTGGTACACGTGTCCGGGTGGTTCCGATTATGAAATAGACTAACCATCTTAAACCAAGGATAAAGCCAGGCAGTATAAATAATATACCCAGAAAGGAAAAGAACTTAAATGGCTGATAGGCAATAAAAATCCTTAATATGGTAAAAATCGAAAGTTTAATATAAGATGGGATACTTTTTACCAGCCTCGATGGCCTGAGCTGCTCGTTCACACGAATCGGAACAGAGACAATGGCCATATTCTTACGGCCGGCCTGAATGATCGTTTCAAGCGTATAGGTATAGTCGTTAAATACATTCATCTGCATGAGGGCGTCTCTGGAAAAAGCCCTGAATCCACTGGGGGCATCGGGAATGTCGGTAGCACTTGCTTTTCTTACCACCCAGCTGCCCAGCTTCTGCATCATTTTTTTTAAAAAGGAAAAATGCTGAATATTACTGATCGGCCTCTCCCCTATCACCATATCGGCTTTCCCTTCCAGAATAGGTTGAGTCAGCTTTGGAATATCATCGGCATTATACTGGTTATCGGCATCGGTATTCACCACCACGTCGGCTCCTCTTTTCAAACATGCTCCAATTCCCGCCATAAAAACCTTTGCCAACCCCTGATTTTTTTTGAAAGAGATAATATGATGAACACCCAACTCTCTTGCCTTCTCAACGGTATTATCGCTACTGCCATCGTTTATAATCAATACCTCTACCCTGTCGAAACCCTCAACCTCCCGGGGTAAGGCATTAAGAGCGACCGGAAGCGTCTCCGCCTCATTATAACAAGGAATCTGGATAATTAATTTCATATGCTTTTTTTTAACTGCAAATATAATGAAAGTGAGGTATTGTTTATTTATTGCTTTCGTTTTCAAGCTTCTTTTTATAAAGCCATTCCGCATCCCTTCTTAACATCTCTTCATTAGAAATATTCAATTTGATGGCTTTGCGCCTGATCTCCTCAAACCACACACTATCATTCCTTATTACTTGTTCAATAAATCTGATCTCTTCTTCATCGATTACATATTTGTCTTCACTTTCCTGTGTATAGAGATCATAGACCTCTTCAACAAAACCATAAGGAAATTTGTTAAGTGTTCCTTCAGTGGCTAATAAAACAATAAAATCAGCAGATTCTAATTCTTCCTTAACATTCAAATCCTGCACCATTTGACCTTCTATATACTTATCTCCATGGGCCGATTTAAAATAGTACCAGAAGTTATCCTCACCATAAATCCGCTGGGTGATTCCTCTGCCATGCAGGTTCCAGTAATAACTATCTGTTATGGTTATTACAACCGGTTTATAAGTTGCTGAATCTTCATGGAAATAGAGTTTAGGATAGGGCATGGCATAATATGAAATATCAAACAGAAGGTTCATCCCTTCCGCAATATCATTATCAGGCGTTTTCAGGTCTTTGGTAACTTCAACTTCACTGTATCCAAAATCTACCATTCTGACCTGTTTCAGCGATTCCATATACCTGATCAACGAATCGAGCGCAAGCGTTTCACCATAAGAGCTCCAGTGAATTCCTGTCTTGGGGTATAGCGCGTAAGAAGATGTATCTTTCATCTGTACAAAATACCTGTTGAAATCAATACAATGAATGTCATTATTGATGATTTTTTCAAGAAGATACGCATAGTTGGATAATTCCTTTCTGCCAGGGTCATATTTTTCAGGAATATATTCCGGGAAGAAAGTGGCTTTTCCGGGAGCTAAAAACACAATGATATCTGTGTTTTTCTCCTTTAGCTTCTCACTAATGAATTTAAGCTTTCCCACTTTCTCATTCCAGACTTCTTTTCCCCGGAAATCTCTTCCAAGATAAGCAAATATATAATATTCCTCAAACAGATAATTACTTTTGCCGATCTCTACATAACTGGCCTGGGCTATTCTGAAGAGCGAAAAAGCAAGCTGGTTGTTAAGTCTTACAAAGAAAGGACGCAATCCGATATGTTGTTCCAGATAGGTATTGTATAAATCCTGATATTCCCCTGTGATGTAATGTTCTAAGGAGAATACCGGTTTATTTTCAAGGGTATAGGAGCCTTTTAGCGGTTTGAGTTTGACCAGTGATGTTGAATTCTGTATCACAGGGAAAAACAAAACCATGAGAATCAAAAAATAAAATATGTTCTTAAACTTTATCATATCAATTTAAAACCTGAAATATATAAAGGGATTAAATCAAAACCTTATCTTGAAAAATTGGACAAATGTAATGGGTTTTTTACAAATTTAAATTTTACTGGCTTTCTCTTCGGATATTCCTTTCTTCTCTCAGCTTTTTGATCCTCTCCTCTACTCCTTTATAATCGGGATACTCCAGCTTCTCGTAAAACGCATTTGTAGGTTTTAGTTTTCCAAATGTTTCCCAGTATGCCTGCTTTGTCATCGATGCAAAATGAATGGCTCCGTGCCGGTACTGTGCTATCTGGAAAAGATTAAAAAATAGCAGCAAGGCAAACAGTGTCAGAAACAGAATCTTCAGAAATAGCTTTCGGCTGATAACCCAATCTGTAAAAGCAGCAAAAGGGATTGCCAGAATGCCATATGAGTCAATAAAGGCCCTCAATCCAAAACTGCCTCCATACCACCAATCCCACCACGATGATATAATATAAATATTGAGCAATAAAATAATTAAAATGGGTAAAAAGCTCCGTTTAAGTTTCTTCAATAGAAATGGTATTCCAATCAACGAAAAGATCATAATTGGTGTATAGAGAAGCCAACCCTTTCGATAACTAAATAATACATTAATCACCTGCGGATCATTAAAGAAAAACCAGGCCCGGTCTCCATAGGAAAAATAAAGATAAGAACCTGATATGACTTTCCAGTAAAAGAATTGAGGGATCCAAACAATAAAAAAAGCTAGTATCATTAACAGGATCTGTTTGTAGTATCTTAATAAAAATCCAATTCGCTGGACAAACGACTTCCACGATACGATTCCCCACAGGAAAAACAAAAAAATCACGATAATGTTGGTGGGCCGGATCAAAATAATCATTCCTGTTACCAGGCCCAGAAGTATCGTTTTTCCGTATCCGGGATTTTCTAACCAGCCAATCAAAAGGTAAAGAAAAATAATGATTAACGAAAAACTGTAGGCATGTGACATGGGTGCTTCATAAGTGGCATAATATAAAAGGTGGGTTCCGATGGCAAGGGACAACAGTGTGATGGAGGTGACAATGGCTGAAAAATATTTTATCAGGATCTTTCGAAGAAAATACAATCCCAGAGCAAAATAAAATAAACAACTGATCAATAAAGCAATTTTATAGGGTGGTGTGTATCCGTCAGCTATATATCCAAACCATGGTGCCGAAACATGCGCCATTAAAAAAAATGGTGAATAAAGGATTGACATGCCAGCAGTAAACTGGATTACTTTCTTTCCGGTTGAGCTTTTTAAAAACCATATTTTGTTTAGGAACTTTTCAGGATTTTTACTAATAAATTCAAGTGTGGCATCTTTATGGATGACAACAGCGGGTAAATATAGATAATACCCCATTACGTCGCTTGCTAAGATCCTGTTATCCTTATCCCAGCCTTTTTCATGAACATTATAAATTATTATAATAATAATTATAAGCCAGTTGGTGATCCTGGGTAAATTGTTTAGACTAAAATTCTTCTTCATCAATAAACTCAACTTCTTTTTTTTCTTGCTTAAGTTTTTCACAATCGATTTCAACCGAAAGGGGGCGCAGGGGTTTTTCAAAATCTCCCTGAAACAGGTTAATGGTGCTATCGGCATAAACCTGTTGCATGTACAGGGCCCAGATCGGTAAAGCCATATTAGCCCCCTGTCCGAGGGTGATAGTTCTGAAATGGGCAGCCCTGTCTTCGCAGCCCGACCAAACACCAGTTACCAGATCGGGTGTCAATCCCATAAACCAACCATCTGATTGGTTTTGAGTAGTTCCGGTTTTTCCGGCAACAGGGTTGGTAAATTCATATTTGAACCTTAATCTGATACCTGTACCTGTTTGAACAACACCTTTCATCAATTCCAGCATCAGGTAAGCAGTTTCTTCATTCATAGCCTCCTGTTGGTTGGGAATAAAACTATCAATAAGGTTTCCGTGTTTATCTTCAATCCGGGTAATAAATATCGGCTCAATGTAAATACCCTTATTGACAAAAGTATTTAGTCCACCCACCATTTCATACAGGGAAAGGTCGGCCGATCCAAGGGCAATAGCATGATATGCCGGTATTTCACTTGTAACACCCATGTTATGAGCCATTTCAATAACAGCTTCCGGTGAGTAGCGTTTCATCAAAAAAGCTGAAATCCAATTGTTCGAATGAGCCAATGCTTCCTTCAAACTAATCATATCTCCACGTTTATACGTAGAGGTGTTCCGGGGTGTCCACACTGATCCGTCGTCCAATTCGATACTATACTGAATATTAGGGACTTCTGTGCATGGGGAAAGGTCGCCTTCCTGCATCGCCAGGGTATACAGGAAGGGCTTAAATGTCGACCCTACCTGTCGTTTACCGTAAGTAACGTTATCATATTTAAAATATCTGTAATCCGGCCCACAGGCATAGGCTTTGACATATCCTGTGTGGGGGTCCATTGACATCAGGGAAGAGCGAATAAAAAATTTATAATACCAGATAGAGTCCATAGGGGTCATCACCGTATCAATTTCTCCCTTCCAGGAAAAGATACGCATTGATGTTGGCGTGTTAAAAGACAACAATATAGAATCCTTCGGCATACCATTCTCGTTCAGAACCCTGTAACGTTCACTCCGCCGCATGGCTTGCTTCATCAGTTTTTCGATTTCCTCATCGGCATTCTTTTTATCAAAAACAAAAGGGGCGTTGGTATAACCATCCCAATGTCTGTAAAAAGCAGGCTGTAAATCATCACCAAGATGTTGGCTAATTGCATTTTCAGCATAATGCTGCATGCGAGAATCAATGGTTGTATAAATCCGCAAGCCATCACTATACAAATTATATGGCGTTCCATCAGATTTAGCATGCCCGGCACACCACTTGTTAAGTCGTATGCGAAGATATTCTCTGAAATGTCGTGCAATGCCTGTTGTATGGTCTTGAAGGCGATAGGCAGACATATCGACCGGCATTACCTTTAATGAATCATACATTTCTTCTGTAAGAAAGCCATATTTTTCCATCTGGCTCAAAACAATTACCCTACGTTTCCCAGCTCTTTCGGAATGTCTTACCGGACTATAAAAAGATGGTGCTTTCAAAATACCAACCAATAAGGCTGATTCTTCAATAGTAAGGTCAATGGGTTCTTTATTAAAAAAAGTCCAGGCAGCCGATTTGATTCCAAAGGCCTGATGGCCAAATGCGACCGTATTAAAATACATGGCAATAATCTCTTCTTTTGTATAATTTCTTTCAAGTTTCACGGCAGTAACCCATTCCTTAAACTTAATGATGATCATATCCAGTTTGGTGCGGTTTGGCTTTCGTGGAAAAAGATTTTTGGCCAGCTGCTGAGTAATAGTACTTCCTCCTCCTCTATAGCTTCCTGTAGTCACCCCAAATATCACCCGCCCCGTGGCCCTGGCATCAATGCCCGGATGATCATGAAAGCGGATATCTTCTGTTGCTATTAAGGCATCGATCAGATGTGGTGAAAGTTCAGAATAATGAATGTTGGAACGGTTTTCAATATAATAGGTACCCAAAACAATACCATCGGAAGAGATAATCTCAGATGCCAGGTTGCTTTTTGGATTCTCCAGCTCCTCAAAACCGGGCATAAAACCAAGCCATCCTAATGAAATCGCCAAAAAAATCAGGAAAACCAGGCTAAATCCAAATGCAAAAAGCAGCCAAAAAACCCGAATCGTTATTTTGTATTTCTTTTTTTTATCGCTATTTTCCATAACCATCAAAACAATATGGATTATTTCTGTTTTTCTACTCTAATTCCAATATCTACAATTCCTTTTAACACATCCGTTCTCATTGCCTGTTCAATTTGTATAGAATAGGTGCCTGTATCAGGAAGCCTAACCATTTTCCTCAGGGGTATTTGGTTATCTTTTACCTTGCCCATTCCTTTGCCAAGCCATTTTCCAGAAATATCAGCCAAAAAACATTCGACTGTATCTCGAAATTTCCTGCCATCCGGAAATTGAGTGTCAATAAAAAAATATATGTTACTATACTGGTAATCTGTTGTGTTGCGAATATTTATATATATATTATTCAGAGTGGCAGTGTCGGTTATTTTAAACGAAAATTGTTGTATGTCGGATTTGTTCCATTCGCCATTGCGAATCTGATGATTTTCTTCAAAAACCAACGAGTTGTTGCAACCTGCAAGGAAAAATATAAGCAATAAAAAAGCTGAGAATTTTGCTACTTTAACCATCAAACCGGTCAAGATTATCCTGGCCAACCACTTGTTCAAAATCAATTTTTTGTTCTCTCGAATAAGCATAGTCTTCCAATTTTTCAGGTTGAATGCCTTTTTTGTTCTGTTCAATGATATCAAATACCTTATCAATGGGAATGGCTAGCAGGTTTGCCTGATCATCAGCATAAGAGTACCACATGATATTTTGAAATACATCTGACTTCTGATGCGCTGCTTCACCTTTTTTCGTTTTAAGAACGATATTTCGGTCAGGAAAATTTTGCAAAGCATCCATATAAATATCGTATTCATAATTCAGGCAACATTTCAGTTTCCCACATTGGCCTGTAAGTTTTTGCGGATTAAGCGACAATTGTTGAATCCTTGCCGTATTTGTAGAGACCGTTTGAAACTGTGTGAGCCAGGTTGAACAACACAGTTCTCTTCCACAGGTACCAATGCCTCCCAACCTGCTTGATTCTTGTCTGGCGCCAATTTGTCGCATCTCTATACGTACCTTAAACTCTTCGGCCAACACTTTAATCAGTTCTCTAAAATCGACTCTTTCTTCCGCTGTATAATAAAAAATTGCTTTTGTATTATCTCCTTGATATTCAATATCATTAATCTTCATCTTCAGGTCAAGATCTGAAGCTATCCTGCGTGCTTTGAACAAGGTATCATTTTCACGTGAAACGGCAGTTAGCCATTTCTCAACATCAGATATCCTGGCCTTCCGATAAACTTTTTTAATGTTTTCGGATTTAGTATCTTCTTTTTTCCGTCTCATTTGCATCCTGACGATCTCACCCGTAAGGGTTACAACACCAACATCATGACCAGGAGACGACTCAACGGCCACAATATCGCCAACCAAAAACTGCAACCCCTCGGTAATCCGGAAAAAGTCTTTTCGGCTATTCTTAAACCGTACCTCGATGCAATCAAATTGGGCTTGATTTTGTGGTAAAATCACATCCTTTAGCCAATCATAGGAATCAAGTTTGCTACAACCGTGTGAGAAAATATCGTCATTTTTTTGATATAGTTTTGGTTCTTTGATGCATCCCCTGGAAAAGAAAACATTTTGTACGTTATCTATTATTATCTTTTCTTCCATTATTTATTTGCTTAAGCTCTATATTGTTGCAAATTTAAACAAAACTTTCTCATTTTTTATTTCTTATTAGTTATTTTGTGTAGGTATTTCTCATTTATCATTCCGGTTAAATCAATGAAAGACAACAATTGGTGGTTTAAAAATCAAGAAAAAGGAATGAGATAACTTATTACAACATTATTGAGGCTTGTTCACGTATTCCTGGCAGCGGGGTTATAATTAAATGGCTTTTATTTTTAGAAGTCTGTTGATTTTGAGCGAAAGGTCCATGAATAAAATAGATGGGTTGGCATTTCTTTCAATATGAAATATTGCATTATTTAATTCTTCTGTAATTCCGCTAATGTTTTTTGAATGGATAAAGGATGCAAAATTTCCGGCAAATTCTAATTCACCGGGATTAAGACGAACCTGTTGATTATTGCTATATTGTATCAGAATACACTCCCTGATAAATTGTATTGCATATTGAAGGAACCTTTTTTGTTTTTCTCTGCCAGACTTGGCCATTTGTTCAACAAATTGTTGAATGCCGGAAATGTTTCTTTGAAAGCAAAGGCGCATCCATTGAGTGAATGATTTAAGATAATCGTCGCTATCTTGCCGGGTAGTTTCTTCCCTCACCGCCTCTCTGAAGTTACCCCTCACAAGGTTAACAATGCGTTGCGCTTCCATCGAATGGCTATCAAACCCTGTTTTCAATGCATCAAAAATCTCCTGATCAGTTAATCTTGGAATTTTAACAATCTGTGTCCTCGAAATAATGGTGTTAATAATTTGATCCTGTTGCTCCGACACAAGGATAAAAAGGGTTTTGTCGGGTGGTTCTTCCAGAATCTTCAGGATTTTCGGGGCTGCGGCATGATACAGTTTCTCAACCATCCATATTATCATCACCTTATATTCCGATTCAAACGATTTATAACTCAGGGTCTTGATGATTTCATTACAATCGAAAGTATTGATAATTCCCTGTTTATTTTCTATTTCAATCTTTTCATACCAGTCGCCAAGGGAAACATAATACTTTTTCTCCAACAGCAATTCACGCCAGTCGCTAAGATAATCTTTGCTTTTTGGTTTTGAAGGGGCTTTCTTTGTAATGGCAACAGGATATACAAAATGCAGATCAGGGTGAATGAGTTTATCGTATTTTAAACAAGATGCGCATGCTCCACAGGAATCCTCGTTTTGTTTGTTTTCACAATTTACATACTGGGCATAGGCAATAGCCAGGGCCAGTTTTCCCGACCCTTCCGGCCCCAGGAAAAGCTGTGCATGACTAACACGATTATCCCGAACCGTTTGAATAAGGCGTTTTTTAATCTTTTCCTGTCCGATGATGTTTGCGAATAGCATACGGTTTCATAATGTACGGTAAAACTCTACTGGCTACTGGCTACCGGCTACTGCACCGGGATACCATCCGTTTACACTGCTTTCTGCGCCCCAACCTTCGCCCCGATAAATTCCCGGTTCATCCGTGCGATGTTGGTGATTTTTATTCCTTTCGGGCATTCGGCTTCACAAGCGTATGTGTTGGTACAGTTTCCAAATCCGAGTTCATCCATTTTAGCAATCATTCTCTGCACCCTTTGTTTTGCTTCTACCCTGCCCTGGGGTAATAATGCAAACTGTGAGACCTTTGCAGAAACAAAAAGCATTGCTGATGCATTCTTACAAGCAGCTACACATGCCCCACATCCGATACAGGATGCCGAATCAAATACTTCATCGGCTTTGTCTTTTCTCACCAGGACAGCATTGGAATCCTGTGCCGAACCAGCATTAATTGATATAAACCCCCCGGCAGCCATGATCTTATCAAAGGCATTCCTGTCAACAATTAAATCCTTAACAACAGGAAAAGCTTTAGCTCTCCAGGGTTCGACGGTAATGGTTCCTCCATCGTTGAAGGAGCGCATATGCAACTCACACGTTGTTATTTTCTCGCCCGGGCCATGAGGATGGCCATTAATATATAAGCTACAGCAACCACAAATTCCTTCCCTGCAATCACTCTCAAAGGCCACTGGTTCACCTCCCTGCACTATCAACTTTGTGTTCAGTGCATCCATCATTTCGAGAAATGACATTTCGGGGGAAACATCCTCCAGGGTATATTTAACAAACCGCCCCTTTGCTTTAGCATTTTTTTGCCGCCAGATGTTGAGTTTTATATTCATTTTTTCGTTGTATTGATTCTTTACTATTGCTTCTAATACTCATTTCGGGTTATAAACACTACTAATATTCCACTATTTATAACTCCTCTCTTTAACTTCAACAAATTCAAATGTCAGCTCTTCCTTATGCAATTTTGGGGGGAGCCCCTCACCCTGATATTCCCATGCTGAAACAAAAGAATAATTTGTGTCATCGCGCTTTGCCTCTCCTGTGTCGGTTTGGCTTTCTTCTCTAAAATGCGCCCCACATGATTCCTTACGGTGTAAAGCATCGGTCACTAATAACTTGGCCAGCTCAAAAAAATCAGCCACACGACCTGCTTTTTCAAGTTCCTGGTTTAGTTCGTTTGCAGATCCCGGAATTTTAACATCATTCCAAAATTCCTTTCGCAACTCTTCAATCATATCCATTGCTTTATTTAAGCCCTCTTCATTCCTGGCCATCCCACTATAATCCCAAAGAATCTTGCCCAATCGCTTATGAAATGATGTAGCTGTTTGCGTACCATTGATAGCTAACAATCTGTCAATTTTTTCTCTCATGGCTTCTTCAGATTCTTTAAATTCGGGTTTTTCTGTTGAAATCCTTGGTGTCCTGATTTCATCAGCAAGGTAATTGGTAATTGTATAGGGAATAATAAAATATCCATCACCGGAGCA
>JAGLWB010000106.1 GCA_023133655.1 Bacteroidales bacterium | reverse complement strand
ATGGTTTTTGCCGGATGGCACACATTTGAATGGAAATATACCAAAACTGCAGCATCAGGTAGTGATGACGATTGTGTTTGGATTGATTATATTAAGTTTCCACCCAGCTCTTCAACGATGACGGCCAATGCCGGCCCTGATGATCAAATTTGTGCCGGCGACTCTTACACTCTTTCAGGTGACGCACAAAATTACGAGACAATTGAATGGACAACTTCAGGCGACGGGACCTTTGATGATATTACCATCCTTGATCCTGTTTATACGCCTGGTGCAATGGACATTGAAGCAGGTTTCGTTGTGTTAACTTTAACTGCCTATGATGGGGAAAGGGAAAGCGTAACAGACAATATGACCCTTACTATTCATCCTCAACCGGAAGTTTACGCTGGTGATGAGGGTGAAATTTGCCTGGGTGATGACTATGTGACTACCAACGCCACTGCTGAAAATTGCGACTCCATTTTGTGGGTTTCATCAGGAGATGGTACCTTTAACAACGACACATTATTGATAACCGTTTATACCCCCGGATCAAATGACCTGGCTAACGGCCAGGCCACTCTGACATTAACAGCCCAGGGTTATGAGCCTTGCGGAGAAGTTTCTGATGATGTGCTGCTTATTATCTATGAAGAAGTTGAAACGCCTGCCACACCTACCGGCCCTGAGTACGTTGACATTTATTATACTCCAACTTCTGAATATTCCACTACCGGTTCGGTCAATGCCACCTCCTATTTATGGAACCTATCACCCGGTGAGGCGGGTTCTATTTCCGGTACTGAAGAAGTAGCCCTGGTAACCTGGGAGAATGACTTCCTGGGAGAAGCAATCGTCAGTGTAAAAGGAATAAACATATGCGGTGAGGGCGAATTTTCTGAGGGTCTGGTGGTGATGGTTGATAACACCGTTGGGTTAAAAAAGCTACAGGCTGCAAGCTGCAAGCTGCAAGTATTTCCAAATCCCTCCTGCGGGATATCAGATATCCGATATCTGATATCAGATATCAGATATGTTAAATTGGGGGTATTTAATATTCATGGTAAAGAGATCGCTACACTGGTGAATGAGGAGCAGGTAGCTGGAGAATATTCCATACAGTTTGATGGCTCTGATTTGCCCGGTGGGATTTATTTTGTCAGGTTGCAGGTGGGGGATGTCAGGGAATCAGTAAAAATGGTTTTGATCCGGTAATGGTTTGAAGAAAAACAGAACATTTTGTTTTAAACATTTTGTTTTAAACATAATGTTTTGTAGTTTTGTTAAAAAAACCGATGAATCCATTTATTATAAAAGGCTACCTGAGTCCCAAATATTTTTGCGACAGGGAAAAAGAGACAACCCGGATACAGGGTGCCATCAATAACCAAAGAAACCTGACCCTGGTTTCTTTAAGGAAAATGGGCAAGACAGGTCTTATCTTCAATGTCTTTAATGAATTAAAACTGGGAAATACGCATGAGACACTCTATCTTGATATTTATCATACGGAAAATCTTCAGGGATTTATTAACCAGTTAGGGACCGCTATTTTCCGAATGAGGAAATCTTTTGAAGCCAAACTGAAAGAGTTCCTGCATAACTTTAGGCGTATCAGGCCATTGGTAACTGTTGATCCCATGACTGGTAATCCGTCCTTATCTTTTACCATAACCTCTGAGGAGGATGCACGTCAAACGCTGGAGGATTTATTTGCCATTATTCAATATAGAAGTCAAAAGATGCCTGTGGTGGTTGCCATTGATGAATTTCAGCAAATCAATAATTATCCTGAAAAAAATACCGAGGCCCTGATAAGGGGATTGATACAGAATATGCATAATGTGTGCTTTATTTTTTCAGGAAGCAATCGAACGGTTCTGGCAGGTATGTTTACTGATGCCAAAAGGCCATTTTATCAAAGCACTGAAATGATGTTTCTGGATGAAATCCCGTTTGATGAATATAAACATTTCATTAAAGCAACATTTGGGAAAAACAATAAGGATATCCAGGATAAGGTGGTGGAAAAGATCCTGCAGTGGACCCGATCGCATACTTTTTATGTGCAGTACTTATGCAATAAGCTTTTTGAACAGGGAACCAGGTCAATTGATGAGACGATGTTCTATGAAGTATCCGGCGATATTCTTGAAAACAACAATACATTCTATTATGAATACAGGAACCTGCTCACCACCCACCAATGGCAGTTATTGAAGGCAATTGCAAAAGAAAAGTATATTGAGAATATCACCTCCTCCTCATTCATTAAAAAGCACAATCTCACCAATCCAAGTACGGTTCGCAGAGGAGTTCAGTCGTTAATGGAAAAGGAGATGATATGCCTTATAAAGTACGGATATTATGTTTATGACCCGTATTTCTCCAGATGGCTTGAGATGCAAGAGTAGGTTTTAGTAACCGGTAGCCGGTATGTAGTTGACAGCGACAGTAGCCAGCGGAGCGAAGCGACGTCCGCCTCAGGCGGATTGATAGTTGACAATTAATACTTGACAACCCCCTCAAAATTCATTAATTTTATGCTTTAATCAAAACCGCTAAAATGAAAAAATTCATTGTTCTCTTTTTAATCTTTTCTGTAATATCCAATGTCTCGGCTCAACTGGAGTTTTATAATAACCAAGATAACAGCAATTTGCGGTATGAAAGCCTGTTTCAATCATTTCAAAATAAAACACCCCAGTATCGACAGAATCTACGCGGTGCTGATCCGGATTGGTTTGAACAATATATGCTGGACTTCCAGGAGGAAACGCTTTATCCAGGCATGTCTGTCTGTTTTCTGAGAGATGGGAATCTTTACTGGAAAAACCATTATGGTTTTGCAAATATTGAATCATCAGAACCTGTTACTGATCAAACAGCCTATACAGTGGCTTCTATATCAAAAACAATCATGATAACAGCAGTGATGCAATTGTATGAACAGGGAATGTTTGACCTGGATGATGATATAAGCGATCATATCACATTCCTGGTCCGAAATCCCAATCATCCCGACGATGTAATTACGATCAGGCAATTAGCTACCCATACCTCCTCTATAGCAGACAATTATAATGTTCTGAATGCAGTTCTCTTTGTGGGCGGGGATAATCCCATTTCATTGGATACCTTCCTTCAGGGATACCTGTTAGAAGGCGGAACTTACTATGATTCAGATAATTATTACAGTTATTCACCGGGACAGGCGTTTAATTATTCAAATGTAGGTTCATGCATCCTTGCCTACATGGTAGAATGTTTTACAGGGATGAATTTTGAAACCTATTGCCAGGAAAATGTATTTGGTCCCCTGTCAATGGAAGAAACCTCCTATTTGTTTGCCAGCCTTGATCCACAAAACCTTGCCACACCCTATACCATCCAGGGTAACAACGTAATCGTTACACCACAGTCATCCTGGCCCATCTATCCGATCGGAAACCTGAAAGTCAGTTCAAAACAACTCGCCAAACACCTTGGAATGTATATGAATTATGGAGCCTACTCTAATACAACCATTATCGACAGTACAACTGTTGAACTAATAACAGATTTGCACTATACAAACAATGTAAATGTTTTTATGGGCCTGATCTGGTTCATAGATCCCTACCCATGGTTTTATAGTCATACAGGTCGCTGGTATGGTTTCAACACCATTTATGGATACAACAAAGAGGAAAATTATGGTATGATTTGGCTTTCTAATGGTGACAATTATAATGCTCTCGTCAGTGGGCAGGTATATGAATTCTGGTACAATCTTATTCTCTATTCAGCGCAGTATGAGCCCTTTTCTATCGAATCATTGACAATAAACGACACAGATGGTGATGGGATCCTTGAGCCCGGGGAGAATGTTGATTTGTATCCTGGAATCAGAAACATTACCAATATCAACAACACTGCTGAGAATGTTACGATCACTCTATCAACTGATTGTCCATACATAAGTTTTACCGGCGATTCGATTGTCAATTATGGTAATATCAATTACCTGGAAGAGACCCAAAATATGGAAGATCCAATAAGTTTCCAAATTGGTGATGACTTGATACCCGGGAATGTTGAATTCAATATTTTGTATAGTTGGGACGAAGATATGCAGTATCAAACGACAATAGATTTATATGTCGGCCAGGCTGAGATACTCCTGGTAAGTGATGAACGGGATAATCGTGGTAAACTCATCCATACTGCAAACTGGTACAGGAAATCTCTTGACTCCCTGGGTTACAGTTACCATTATTATGACGTATCGGTTTTGGGGGATCCGGGAGTTGAATTATTAAATAATTTCACTGCTGTGATCTGGTTTACCGGTTATGATGAGGACAGTACCCTCACGCAAGAAAACCAACAAGTACTTGCCGAATATCTGGATAATGGTGGCAGGCTATTCCTTTCAGGACAGAATATCAGTCAGGACATTCAAGGGAGTGACTTTCTTTCAAATTATCTTCATGCTGAACATATTGAAGATAGTTGGAGTGGAATTTCGATTATCCGGGGAATTGACGATGATCCCGTTGGAAATGGATTAACCTTGCAAATAGATCAGGGTGACGCAGCAGGAAACCAGTATTCAATGGATGTAATTGAATCAATAAACGGAGGAGAAAAATGTTTCGGGTACTTCCCCCAGTTGCCCGGTGCTGGCATACGATATGAAAGTGGGGATTATAAAACGGTATTTTTTGGATTTGGATTCGAGGGGATCAATACCATGGATATGTGTGTGGAGGTTATGAAGCGCGTTCTGGAACACCTTGATGTATACGTTGGTGTTGCAGAGATGCCAGTTCAAGGTTCAATGTTTAAGGTTCAATGTTATCCGAATCCCTCCTGCGGGATATCAGATATCGGATATCTGATATCAGATACCAGATATGTTGCACTTGAGGTTTATAATACTCATGGGCAGAAAATCAGGACGCTGGTGAATGAAAATCAACCGGCAGGGGAATATTCCATACATTTTGATGGCTCTGATTTGCCTGGTGGGATTTATTTTCTCAGGCTTCAGGCTGGAGACCGGGTTGAGACCGCTAAGATGGTTTTGGTTAAATAGTATCTAAACGAGAAGAGAAAAACGAAAAGAGAAAAGCGAGAAGCGAGAGCCGATAGGCGGTAGCCGGTAGCCAGTAACCGGTAGCCAGTAGCCAGTCGGCAGTCTGCGATAAACATTAAATTTTAAACTTTAAACTTTGAACCTTGAGGCTTGAAGCTTGAAGCTACAAACCTACCTTTCAAAATATCAACATATTCTCAAATCACCCTATTTAAATAATTATAAATACCTTTGCAGCCGCTTCAAGTGAGGTAAGGTGTTTTCTCCTGGAAGCTTGATAATAAAATTATGTGTAACGTTTATTAATTAGAAACTATTATGAAAAAAACATTTCTGGCAATCAGCATCTTAATCCTTTTTACATTTTCTGCAACCGCTCAACAAAATTGGGTGAGTTTTTATGGAAGTGATGTAAAACGTCCTGAAATAACAGTTGAAGAATCAGATAATTCAAAACTTATTCTGGAGATCTCTATTCCCGGAATGTATGTTACAGATATTTTGGAAGGGGGCCAAACATGGCAAAAACTTGAATTAATTGAGTTTCAAACAACACATGATGTTGGCATGCCTGAACTCCCAATGATCAATGAGATTATCGGAATTCCGGGAAACAAAAAAATTAAATACAGAATACTTGAATCTTCATCAATTACATTAAACAATTATAATGTATTTCCATCTCAGATGCTGGAAAAAGATGTTGTTGGAGGGAAATCTGATGTTTTTACAATTGATAAGGACTTTTATAACAGTAATATTTCTTATCCTGAAAACAATCTGTTTCTTGATGAATCCGGTATCTGGCGGGACGTTATCATCTCTGGTTTTCATTTCACTCCTTTCAACTACAATCCTGCTACCAAAGCATTAGAAGTTATAACTGAATTTAAAGTGGAAATAGAATTTTATGGCATTGACACGGAGCGCATTTTAAAAAGGACCAAAAAAGAGGTGACTCCTAAATTTTATAAAATGTATGAGTCGTCAATTATTAACTTCGGCTCACTTGGATTCAGCATGAATTACAGGGATGATGGTGGAATTAAATACCTCATCATAACAAATACAAATCCCGCTGGCACAATTCAACCTTTGGTCGATTGGAAAAATGAACAAGGCTCCAAAGTGGAAGTTAAGCTTATTATGAACGGTTTTGAACAGCCTCAACAGTTCAAAGATTATATTACACAACTTTATGAAAGCGATGGGCTTGAATATGTGCTGATGGTCGGTGATGCGTTTCCAAACGGAGGAAGTGGCGGCGGGCCCGATATGGTCCCCATGTATTATTGGAATCCGGGTGGCGGCGATGCCTCGTATTCAGATAGTTGGTATACTTGCCTGGACGGTGCGGATGATCATTACGCCGATCTTGCCATCGGACGATTTGTATATGATAACTTAACTGAATTGGCTTTACAAATCCAAAAAACACTGGATCACTATACTGACCCTGATGTTTCTACAAACTGGGCTGAAAACTCACTTCTTGTTGCTCATAAAGAAAATTATCCAAGCAAATATACTGCCTGTAAGGAAGAGATCAGGACTCATAGTTATCTCCTTCAATCACCTATTTTTACAACCTGTTATGGAGGAGCAGGAGCTAATAATAATACCATCATCGATTTTGTGAATAATACATCCTGTGGTATTTTTAATTACCGGGGACACGGAAGCGGTACCGAATTCTGGCAGTGGTGTAACGCCGGAAGTTTTACAAACACCCATATTCAACAGTTTACCAATGATGACAAATTATTTGTCCTTTTTGATGTTTGTTGCGACAATATGAATATTGTAAACCTCGCTGGTGATTGCCTTTGTGAATCATTTATGAAGTCACCTGTGGCTGCCGTGGCTATCAATGGAGCTATTATCCCCTCTTATACCATTCCAAATCATGACTATGATAAAGAAATGTATAAAGCTGTTTTTAATGAAGCAATTTATAATATCGGATATGTTACCAATTATGCCAATATAACTGTCCTCAACAACCACGGTTCAAGTGGGAAATCAAATGTCAGAACCTATCTGTGGTTGGGTGATGCTTCGCTTGAACCATGGACGCTTCAACCCACTGATTTAACTGTGGATCATGAAGATCATTTGTATTTGGGGTTGGAAGAGTTTGAGGTTACCGTTACCAGCAGTTCAGGTTATGTTGAAAACGCAATGGTTTGCCTGAGTAATGAGGATAAGTCTGTTTATGGTGTAGCCTATACCAACGCAAGTGGATATGCTGTTGTTCAGCTTGAAGAGCCTGTTCAACAAATGGGATTAGTAACCTTTACTGTAACAGCACATAATTTCCTCCCGTACCAGGTTGATTTACCGGTTGACGGCACACCTTCCCAGGCATCCACCCCGGTTCCTGGAAATGGAGAACCAAATGTTGTTCCTTTTACTAATTTATTCTGGAGTGACGGATTTGGTGGTATCCCTGAGGAATACAAAGTTTATCTTGGCAGTGATAACCCACCTACAAATATCACAAATGGAGAGGTTGTTACAGATACAATGTATATTCCTCCTTCATCATTTGATTTTAATACAGAATATTTCTGGCGTATCGACTCGTACAATGAATTTGGTTCTTCAACCGGTGATGTGTGGAGCTTTACGATTTCTTCACCCCCTGATGAAGACTTTGAATCAGGTGATTTTTCAGCCAATGACTGGTATTTTGGTGGAGATACCGATTGGGTAATAGATAATACTGTTTATCGTCATGGGACCTATTCTGCAAAATCGGGGAATATTGCTACGGGGCAATCTACATCGCTGCTTATTGAGCTCGAAGCCGAATCATTCTTTACTGTTCCTATTATCTTCTGGTTAAAAACTTCTACCCACGATAGTATGAACACCTTACAGCTTCTCATTGATGGTAATGTTGCCGGAGAATGGAGTGATGAAAACGACTGGATAAAAGAGACCTTCATGGTTTTTGCAGGGTTGCATACATTTGAGTGGAAATATACCAAAACTACTTCCACAGGCGGTGATGACGATTGTGTCTGGATTGATTATATCAAGTTCCCTCCAAACTCTTCAACGATGACTGTGTATGCCGGCCCTGACGCACAAATTTGCACAGGCGACTCTTATCCACTTTCCGGTGATGCTCAGAATTATGAAACAATCGAATGGACAACCTCCGGTGATGGAGTATTCGATGATAATACCATCCTAAACCCGGTATATACACCCGGATCAACAGATATTGAAGAAGGCTCAGTAATTTTAACTATAACCGCCAATGACGGAGACAGGGCAAGTGCTACCGATGAAATGACCCTGACCATTCATCCATTACCTGAAGTATATGCCGGTGGTGAAGGAGAAATTTGTGGGGGCGATAACTATCAAACCTCTTATTCCTCCGCTTTAAATTGTGTATCATTTTTGTGGACCTCTTCTGGCGATGGAACCTTCACTAATGATACAGAATTAAATACAGTTTACTCACCTGGCCCGGACGATCTTATTAACGGGCAGGTTTCATTAATGTTGTCGGGATGGGGCATGGAGCCCTGCGGAGAGGTGTCGGATGAATTATTGCTTTCCATCTCCGAAGATCCTGAAATACCGTCAACTCCATCGGGCCCGGATTATGTAGATGTATATTATACGCCAACATCGGAATACTCGACAGGGTCAGCAAATGCAACATCTTACTTATGGGATATCGTACCTGACGAGGCAGGTTATTTTACCGGCAATGAAAATACAGCCATTGCCACCTGGAGTGATGAGTTCCAGGGAGAAGCTATGGTTCGTGTTAAAGGTGTAAATATCTGCGGTGAAAGTATCTTTTCCGAAGGACTGGTTGTTATGATCAACAATACGGTTGGTTTCGACACACCTGATAATAGCCAGTTCAGGATGAGCATCATCCCCAACCCTTCCTTCGGGATATCAGATATCGGATATCATGTACCAGTCGACAGTCGACAGTCGGCAGTCGACAGT
>JAGLWB010000105.1 GCA_023133655.1 Bacteroidales bacterium | reverse complement strand
GCTTCGTATTATCATTTTTTAGGTATTGTGTTGATTAAGCTTGGTGACTATCAAAATGCCTTAATAAACTACCATAAATCCCTTGAAATTAAAAAAAGAATCCTGGGAGAGAATCATGTTGAAACAGGTAATACCTATGCAAATATTGGATCATTATATAACAAGAAACAAGATCATGAAAAAGCTCTTTTCTACTTAAAAAAATCTTTATTGTCATTAACCGATACAATCAATAATCAAATGCTTAAAAAAGCGAGTGTTTTAAATAATATAGGCCTCGTTTATTATGACTCAGGGGATCTGGAAAAATCAGAAATGTTTTTTCGAGACGCACTCGAAATCAGGTCTAATTATTTAAACCATCTGCACATTAGCATAGCCAAATTATACAATAATTTAGGAAATATTTTACTTCAAAAACAGGATACCAGGGGGGCAATGAAGTATTATCACAAGGCCCTTAACATTTATTTAAGTAACGGCAAAAAACAAACTGAAGATATTGCATTGATCTACAATAATATAGCAGGAATTTATTCAAGTATTTCAAGTTGGGAAGAAGCATTAGTGTTTTTAAATAAATCCTTAAAGATCAGATTAAAAATTTATGGGTTGCATCATAATAAAGTAGCCCAAAGCTACAGGAACATTGGTGATATTTACTATCAAAATGAAAATTATGAAACCGCTCTTGAGTATTACATTATGGCTGCTCATTCAAATATTTTTTCAACCTCTGATACAATTAACCTAATTAATGTATCTGGTTTTGGCGGTATTATTTCCAGAACAAATATGATAGATATATTATTCAATATAGGAACAACGTATTATGCCCTTTATAATTTTGTCAATCAAGATACAACGTATTTAGAAAAATCTTTGCATTTTTTCTCGCAATCAGTTCAGCTAATTGAAACAACAATGAGTGAGTACTTCTTTGAATCTTCAAAATATAACTATAGTGAGAAACTGAAATTAATCCTCTCTGATGCGCTGGATGTAGCTTACGAACTTAATGAAAAAACAAAAATCTATGAATTTATTGAAAAAAGCAAAGGTCAGGTTTTGGCTAATTTGATAAATGAAGTATCTGCAAAACAAGAATCCCAAATTCCAGACTCAATTCTCAACAAAGAGGCTTCTTTAAAAAGAGAGTTAAATTATCATAGAAACGAACTATTAAAATTTAAGTCACATTATTCAATAAAGGACTCATTAATACTTAAAAATCTTGAAACCAAGAATATCAACCTCAATTTAGAATATGATTCCTTACTAAATTATATTGAAGCCAACTTCCCCCTTTACAAAAAGTACAAAAATAATTTTCTTATCCAGCCATATAAAGATATTCAGGAACATTTACATATTGGCGATGCAATGATTCAATATTTTATTGGAAATAAGAAGCTTTATATTTTATTACTTTCAAAAGAAGAGATTTTCATTTCCGCAAATCCAATTAGTAATGATTTTTTCGAAGAAGAAGTTTATAAATTTCTTTTAAACATTAAACTTTCAGATTATCATTTGTTTGCAAACACAAGTCAAAAACTATTTCAAATTTTAATTTCTCCCATATATCCCTATTTGAAAAACAAAAAAAAATTAATCATTATCCCCGATGATTATTTATATCTTGTCCCTTTTGAAGCATTGATAGGAAAGACGGAGAATGAAACAACGCCAATGCTAAACAAATTACCATATTTAATAAAAAACTTTGAAATATCATACCATTTCTCTTCCTCTATTTGGTCATTAAACCATATGAAACCAAATAATTCCGTTTACACATATGATTTCGTTGGTTTTGCGCCAGTTTCGTATAAACATACAAATTCACAAAACCAAAGAAGTTCTTCCATATCGAAAAGCTCGAATACAGATCTGGTTTCCTTCGAAAAAAGAGATAACTATTTCAAAGACTTGCCTAATACTGAAAAAGAAATCCGGGAAATAAAAAAATTATTTGAATTAAATGGAAAACGTGCTCAAAACTATTTATTCTCAGACGCTACTGAAGAAAATTTTAAATCAAACATTGATAAAAGCGAATGCATACATATTGCTACTCATGGGTTTTCGGACAAGATAAATCCGGAGCTATCAGGTTTAGTTTTCTCAGAAACTTCAATTGATGATAAAAATAACAGATTCATAGAGGGGGATTATTTTAATTCGGACAATGATGGGATTCTATATCTAAATGAAACCTTTAATTTAGAGACTGCTGCCGATTTAGTTGTACTAGGTGCATGTGAAACGGGGGTTGGTAAAATAATAAAAGGTGAAGGAGTATTAGCTCTAACAAGAGGTTTTGTTTACTCTGGAACACTCAATATAGTCTATACTCTTTGGAAAATTCCGGATAAATTAACAAAAGATTTTATGATTCAATTTTACACAGAAATATTAAAAGGAAATTCATACTCAAAAGCATTACAAATTGCAAAACTTAAATTTATTCAACATAATTCCACAACCCTACCAATATTCTGGAGTGGGTTTTTGTTAATTGGCAACTAAGTGTATTGAGTGAAGTTTTTAACGTTCATTGTTTCCGACTTCGTAGAAGTGTCAGGTATTTGTAGCAAAGCATGTATACTCACAAATTGGCTCCAGCAGAGTCGGATGGATGATAATTGTCGATTGTCGGAATTATGGCTGACTGAATAAGCTTCTCACTTAATTACGGGACAAATAAGACCGAAAAATAGCACACTTTGCTCCGAAATATTGTGTGCAGTCAGGTGTAACACCTGACTGCCGTATCTATAAAAGACCAGATAGTTATGCCTGACAGCTGCACGAGCTAATTATGTTGCTCAAAAACGCATTATCCAATCAATATATATATCCAGGAATACTGTTATTGCAATTATTGCCGCTCCAACCATGAGTGATGTGATCCTCACTATTCGTAGAGTCTTATTAATATTATCGCGTAAACAAAACAGACCGGTAATCCCGCTTAATGCAAGGAAGGCACATCCTGCGTAAGCAGGCCAATAATCCTTTATACCCAATGGAAGGATATTTGAAAAGATTAACGATATAGTTCCAATTAAAAGTGCTATCGATAGACTAAAAATTAGTCTGTCTCTAAATTGATGCTGATTCGGAATAACCATGTATAATTACTTTCCTCTTTAACGATAGATATAACGACTAAATCTACTGCAATATTGCAGTCTGTCACTCACTTGTGTGCTGTCGGGTAGTCCTGTCAGGTGTTCCGCCTAACAGCTGTAAAATGGTTGGGGAGTTATTAACAATGATAGCGGATTCAAAGTTCTGAAAGATAATAAAAGCAAATGTACAATATGCCGGAATGGGGTATTCGGTTTGGGCAGGAATATGCAGTTTATAGAGGACGATAAAGAGGGAACACCAAATTCTGCCACCAGTTTGCAGAATATTTTTAAGAAATAGTTGGCTCAGGTAAACAAAAACGATAACTTTACGCTGCACAGTTTATGGCATAGTTATTCCACTCATTTACCGGATGCCGGAATAGATATACGTAACCCTTCGGCGTAGTACATCTTGACAGATGATTGAAAGCCACCTATTTTTGCCGTCAAAAACATTATGTTCAACTTAACCTCCTCGCTTCAATATTACTTGTACCGTGGCGATACTGATATGCGTAAAAGTTTTGACGGACTTTGCGGCATAGTGCAAAACCAGTTATACCGGAATCCGATACCGGGTGAGGTATTTATTTTTATCAACCGGCGACGTGACAAAATAAAACTATTGCACTGGGACGCAAAAATTATTCGTTTGCCGGTTCGCATGAAGGAGCCAAACGGGCAGCTATGATGTATTCTTTTCCTGGCACATGTAAACAGAACGATGTGGAGCCTT
>JAGLWB010000104.1 GCA_023133655.1 Bacteroidales bacterium | reverse complement strand
TCATGCCTGTTCGTTTTTTTAACGATCAGTCCGGGTATTTTTTTGTTGAAACCTTCGGCACCTGGGTTGTAGCCCATCCTACAAAGCCCGAACTGATAGGGACATACCGGATGGAGGTACAGGATCCATTCGGTAAATACTACATAAAAGAGATCGTATCAACCGTAACGTACATCGGCTATGGTTTTGTTGAATACTATTTTGAAAACCCTGCCACCGGTCAGCTCAATCGTAAACTAACCTTCGTAAAAAGTATCCCCTCCGCCGAATGGTTTATCGGTGCCGGATTTTATGGTGATCCGGAAAGTGTTTATTACGAAAAAAATGATGCCAATAAAATAATTGTTGAAGAAGCCACCCGGATAATGGCAACCGGCATAGGTGGCGTTTTCGCAGAAATTTATTCCGACTCGCTTGAAAGAGTTAGTCTTTGCAGAAAATTTATTGATCATATCCGCTTTTTCGACGATCAGTCGGGGTATTTTTTTATCTACGACTTTAACTGTATCAATGTGGCGCATGGCGTACAAAAAGAGATCCAGGGGGAAAATTTATACAATTACCAGGACTCGCATGGCAATTATGTGATCCGCGACCTGGGTTATATCGCGGCCAATGAGGGCAGTGGCTTTTATCAGTATTATTGGAATAATCCGGTAACAGGCCTTGAAGAAGCCAAAATTGCCTATGTTGAAAGAATCCCCGGAACAGATTATTATGTTGGCAGCGGTTTTTATTTGAACTAACGTTGCAGGCATAAACAGTTTACAGTTGATTTCCGCCGAAATATTCATTATATTTGCACTGGCTAAACAGCTTAATTGCTTTAATATATACATATCACTACTAACTTAAAACCCAAACATTATGAAAAGTTTATTTAATGTCATCGTTCTGATTGGAATTATGGCACTTATTGCCTGCGCTCCACCGCCTCCCGAAAAAATCGATTTTGAGGCTATCAGAAGCGCCATCGACCAGCAAAATGCTAACTTTACGGAGGCCGTTTCAACAGGTGATACCGCCGCCCTTGCATCACTTTATACAGAAGACGCTGTATTGCTTCCCCCCGGTTCTGATTACATTAAGGGAAGAAACGCTATTCAACAATTCTATGCCGAAGGATTTACAATGGGAGAACAAACCACTGTTTTATCAACCGAAAGCATAAACGGGGTCAATGATCTGGTTTATGAATTAGGGAAATACGACTGGACACTTACATTGGAAGATCAGACCGACACAACATTTCATGGGAACTATCTGGTCGTCTGGAAAAAGGTAGAAGAGGTGTGGATGCTCCATGTAGATATCTGGAATTAACCCTTAGATCCCGAATAAGACTTCGTCTTTTCGGGATCAATTCGACATATAAATTTCAAGGTACTTCGTACATGAAATTTAAGTCTCATTGATTAAAATCCGGTACAACAAAAAACAAGCTGTTTTTTGTAAGTAACTTTATAGTCTTATAACTTTAAAAAGGAGGTTTCTAATGGAACAAAAAAAGAATTTAATGCTCTTAAAAGTGACTTTGATCATCTATGCGGTCATTGCGATAGTTTACGGATTGTGTTTTTTCTTCATTCCCGAAAAATTAGTGGAACTCTCTGGTAGTAGCGAACCTGTTCCCTCTTCATGGCTTCGCTGGGCTGGTGGTGTGATTATTGCACTTGGAGTCGGTGCTATACTGGTTTTCCGGAATCCGGCAAAACAGTACATCTTTGTGTTCACCTTAGCACTGAGTACATTGCTGACAGGCCTGGCATTGGTCTACGCCTGGATTTGTGAAATGGTTGGTGATCTCTGGTTTACAGCCATGCCTGCTATTTTAATGCTTGTTGTTTCAGCGCTGTTTTGGTGGAGTCTCTTCCTGACAAAAGAGGTACTTTGTCCGAAAGAGTAAAAAGGGGACGGATCGTACTTATATTGTTGATTGCTCTGGTAAGTTGCAAGCCGGTATTTACCCAGATCAGCCTGCAAAGCTATGGAGATATCGGCGTAAACAATGTTTCTGACGGTGCCTATGCAATGCTGGCAGGTTTGCCGGAATATAAGCTAAACCAATACAAAGCCCGGGCAGGGTTTCTGCTGACATTCTCCAGCCGGACAGAAAATGTTTTTTCCGGCTATTTTGTGACCGCTTCAGGGATCGTTATGCCCGGTAAATTCCCGCTCGAAATTGGCGGGTTTTATCTATGGAATGCATTCTCCGACCAATTGCGTGAAACCAACTGGGGCGTTCTGCTTGGCCATAGCATCGAACACTGGCAATTTAATCTTGGCAGTAACTTCAGGACCTATAAATTCAGCAAAAAAGCCATCGAGGAGAATGGTTTTCCCGAAGATGCCGATACAAAGATCCGCGAACCATGGAACTTTATGTATGCCGTTACCTACTTCATAAAACCCAACGAACATAAATGGAACCTCGGTGCCACCATCTGCAATTTCGATCATTTTCTGATCGAACAGGAGACAAATCCGGCGATCAATATTAAGTTTTTATATCAAACAGACCCCAAAACAACACTTTTTGCCGAAGCGTGGTACAAACAGGCAGGCCTGTTTAACATGAGGGTTAATTCTTTTGGTTTCTTCTTTAGAGCAGGCATATTATGGGACATAAATTAAACATACCGGTCTTTTTTACGGTTTTACTAACACTGCTGTTATCATCCTGTTACAAGGACCTGGACCTGACCGGTTTTATCAGGTCGACCGACAGGGCGAACGAGCGGTTTACACAATCGGAGCAATGGAACAGCCAGCACCCGTTCCGTGAGATCACTATTGATTCGGATGAATACAGCCTCCTCGTTGCTGCCGATTCGCACATTGGCGGCACCGTTAATTTCGATAAATTCGTTGGCGAAGCGAGTAAGCCTGATATTTCTGCCTTTGTGATGGTTGGCGATATGGTAACAGGCAGGAAAGAAGACTACAATCTGTTCAGGCAGCACCTTCCGCCATTCGATACGGTGCCATATTTTCTGATAGCCGGGAACCATGAACTCTATTTTGATGGCTGGAAAACCTTTTACGACTATTTCGGATCATCCACCTATCTCTTTACTGTAAAAACCAATCAGGCCACCGACCTGTTTATCTGTTTGGATACGGGCGGCGGCACATTGGGCAACAAGCAGCTTATCTGGCTCGAAGATATCCTTCAGCACAGCCGTGCCGGTTACCGCAACTGCACAGTATTCACCCACAACAATTTTTTCCGGTCGCGCAAAACCATAACCACCAACCCGCTTGTTGAGGAGTTATATGTTTTGCTGGATCTTTTCGCCGACCATCATGTTAACCTGGTTATCAACGGTCATGATCACAGCCGTGCGGAAGAGGTTTTCGGCTGGACCACCTATCTCATCCTCGATGCACTGCTGGATAATGACCCAAATGCCAGTTATTTAAAACTAACGGTAGATCACGGCGACATTGGGTATGAATTTATCGGAATATAGCCTGTAATAAATTGTCGATTGTCAATTGTCGATTGTCGATTGTCGATGTTGTTGGGGGTTTATCAACACCCCTCCGGTTAATAAGTTTCTGAAAAAAACTTCAAAAAAGAGGGTACTATTTTTGCGGTTTTTGGATTAACAAGGAAAGAGAGCCATTAAAACGCAAAGATGATCCTTTTCAGGTTATGCCTATTTTTATTTTTACTCCTTATATTACATCCTTTTTCCTTTGCACAAAAGAGAGGCAGGAAGCGTTTTAAACAAGACACAGCCAGGGCACAACGTTATGTAGAGGCGGCAAACAGATACAATGGGTTACAAAAGCACGACAGTGCGGCTTATTATTACAAAGAAGCCGGCAGGCTTTACGCCGAAAATGGTTTATGGCTGCCATCTGTCCGCAATTACAAATTATCCGGGATTTCCTATGCAAAAAACTACGATGATGACACCTCCTGGTACTATCTGGAAAAAGCGCTTACCTACCTGGATAATTTAGACAAACAAACACTTACCGGATTAAAAGAGGAGGAAGATGTTTATTTAAACTTTGCGCATATTAACAGTTATCTGTTTGATTATTATAAAGCCTTAGAATATTACCAAAAAGGTTTAAAAT
>JAGLWB010000103.1 GCA_023133655.1 Bacteroidales bacterium | reverse complement strand
TATTGTTAAGGCCATGTTGGAGAGCATGAATGATTAAAAGTACTTTGTAATTTTTTATTTGTTATTGGTTATTTCTGATTTAACTTTTTCATTTTTAATTTTTATTCCTCTCAGCAGTTTCTATACTTAATATCCCCCTTTCCAACCAAAGTGGGAAGGAGTAAAACAGTATTCCCTTTCCCCCACAGGGAAAAGGGCCGGGGATAGGGGGAAAAAGACGATTGAACTATAATAGTATCAAATGTCATTGATGGAAAGGGGCTGGCAAGAGATTTGTTAATCGTTTGATTTGTCTTGTTTAATGTGGAGTTTTACGGACTTGATCCGGGTTGGTGCGGCCTGGAGGATAGAAAAATGATAAGGGCCGATTATAAGCTTTTCTTTAGTTTGCGGTATACTTTTGTGGTGATATATGATAAACCCTGCCAGGGTTTCATATTCTTCTGATTCAGGAATATCCAGATCATACTTATCGTTAAGATAATCTAACTCCATTCTGCCTGAAAAGATATATTTATTTTTTTCTATTTGCTTTTCAACCAGGTCTTCCATATCGTATTCATCTTCAATCTCCCCAACAATCTCTTCGATAATATCTTCAATAGTAACCATTCCGGAAGTTCCTCCAAATTCATCTACTACCACAGCAAGACTGGCCCCTTCCTGAATAAAAGAGGTTAAGACGTTATTGGCCAACATAGTTTCCGGAAGAAAAGTTAATGGTTTTGAAATGCTTTTGATCTCTTTAGGGTTTCTGAACAGATCAAAAGCATGGGCATAACCAATGATATTATCAATGGTATCTTCATATATAGGCACGCGAGAAAAACCAGTGTCAATAAATTTTTGTTTTACTTTTTCAATAGAGTCGTTAATTTCAACAGCTTCAATTTCGGTTCGGGGTATCATGCATTCCCTCAGTTTAATATCTCTGAATTCGATAACGTTCTGAAACATTTGAATCTCTTGCTGCAGATCAACCTTCTCGTCGGTTTCAACACTAAATTCTTTCAGGTAATGTTCGAGGTCAACAAGACTGAAAGAAAATGAGTAGTTGGTAAATGGTACTCTGAATATTTTTTTGAGAAGAAATTCGGAAAACCCAATAAACAAATAGATAACCGGATAAAACAGGTAATAGAACAGATAAACAGGAACGGCAAAAAAACCAATGATTGCATTGGGGTTAATTTGGAACAGGATTTTTGGAATAAACTCAGCTACAAGCAAAATAAGAAACGTTGAGATAATGGTTTGGGTGAGGAGCAAAATAAATTCATTATGAAAACCCTGTGGGAGAGCACCTGATAAAACAGGCCCCAGCATCTTTGCCATGGCAATACCATAGATAACCAAAGCAATATTGTTACCTAATAGTATTGCGCCTATAAACCGGGATGGTTTTTTATTGAAGGCCGACAGAATACGCGCTGATATTAAACCTTTGCTTTTATCAAGCTCGATTTTCAATTTATTCGCAGTGATAAAAGCGATTTCCATACCCGAAAAAAAAGCTGATAAGAGCAATGTGCTTACTATGATTTGCCAATGGTTCATTATTTTACTATCTGAGAATTAAATCAGCGTAACTTATCAGTGCCTGGAGTTTTACAATTTACTACTATTCCTTGTTATCCATTCTTTTAACTATAAGTACTTTAGGCACTTTAGTTCACTTTAAGTACTCTGATTAGTTACAAATCAGCTAATGAGAATTTATTTAATAATTATCGTCTTTGACAAGAATATCGCCTCTAACCTTTTTTAGTTTCCAGCTTTCAAACCTCTCGTCAGCTTCCATTCCATTTTCCCCGTAAATTGTTTTATTTTCAGTGGTGATTTTTACAAAAACATCAGAGATGATTAATTTTTTTTTGCGGTCCCATATCAGGCGCTCAGTGTTCAATCTTTCATTTTTCTGAAAGTTGATAACAACAACATTATTTTTGGCTTCCATCATTTTTTTCTTTTCATAACTGATACCATAATTTGCCGAAAGTTCAGAACGAATATTCTCAAGGGAATCGTAAAAAATAATTTTTAACCCGTCCGGAAACACAATATAGGGGTCATCGCCGTCATACCGTTCAAGAAGAGGGCCGGTTAAAATAAATGACAGAACGCCTCCTTCGCTTTGAACAACCTCAATATCTGTTATTGTTTCCACAGCAAGGGTGTCGGAAATAGTTAACATATTTACCGTTTTAACATCATTTTCACATGCACTAAACAGGAAAAGGAGGCCCATTATGATGCCAGGAAAAAGAAATGCAAAAATCCTGTTATTTTTGTTCATTACCAATGAATTATTTGGCAGACCTGACCGTGGTGGTTTCATTGATCCAGCATTCGACCCGGTATGCATCGCCTTCTGAAAGGTCATAAAAGAAAATTGTTTCAACCGAAGGGAATTGCCTGGAATAAGCAGTAATTCTTTTGTTTGCTTCATCCTCCATAAAGGCATCGACGCTTTTAGCTTGTTTGTATTTATCAACAGCTGCCCAGAATGCCACTTTACTGGTCAAATCGTTCTGGCCACAATCTTTTGCACTCGAAGCATACATATCTCCAATAACCAAATAAAAGCTTCCATCTTCCGGACGTATTTCCAGCCCTTTATATGCAAACGATCGTGCTTTATTGAAATTCTTCGTGTTGAGGTTAATATTAGCAAGAAGGTAGTAAGCATCAGCTGTTTTATCCTTGTCAGTTAACAGGCTCACCGATTCTTCAAAGTATTTTGCTGCAGTATTGTATTGTTCTTTCTTGATATGCATTATACCCATCAAATAAGCTGATTCTCCAGTAGGATCAAGTGCATGGAATTTTTTTGTAGCCTCGAAGAAAAGATCTGAATCAGCGCAATCTTTTTTATTCAGTATACCAGTGATTTTGCGCAACAGTTCAGTATCTTCAGGGTTCTTATCGATTTTTTTCTTAAAAATCGTAATTAAATCCTTGCAGGTAGCAAAGGGTTCAAAAGTTGTTTCAATATTGCCTTTAACGTTTTGCCAGTTGGCAAGCCCCCGAGGATTATTTTTACTCAGTTTTAGGTTGTATTCAATAATTTCGCTAATGATGTCATAATTTTCAATGATAGCAGAAGAGTCAATTAAACCGGAAGTAGCTCCTTTGATCGTAGATCTGAAATAGTAGACAAGCACCGGGCCTTTACTTTTATTTCCTTCTAACTCAATAGATCTTCCAAGAAGGTCATTAATTTCTTCTATTTCATTGGGCCTGTATTTATACAGATCTACACCTTTTCTACCCAACACGGCTCCTTCTCTGGATGTATTGGTTTGGCCAAAGTATTGAATACGTTGATCGTAGATAAGCATTAAGGTGTCGATAAGGCCATTTTTAATAGTTTTATCGGATTCCCTATCGTAAAGGTATTGAATAATCTTTACACCGTCAACGTATATGTTTTGGCTGCTTTGAGGGCAGTTCAGAAACACCCATTGCCAGGGTGTATAAATGGGAATTTGATTGATTACTTCTTCTGAATAGTTGTGATCTTTCCAAATCCTGTAATTAATTTTATAAAGCGAAAGCTGTTCAATACAAGCAACGCTATCTTCGCCATACTTTTGCGCAAAAAGAATGGAATTAAATGTAAAGGCCAGTAGAAAAAGCAAGGTAACCTTTTTGTTCATTTATTTTGCGGCTCTTACTGTTGTTGTTTCATTAATCCAGCACTCAACTTTATATGAATCTCCTTCATTCAGGTCGTGGAAGAAAATAGTCTGGGTTGTTGGGAATGCTTTTGAACAGTTTGATATTCTTCCATTAGCAGCTTCTGCGATAGAGGGATCGATTTCTTTGGCTTTTTTGTATTTATCAACCGCTGCCCAGTAAGCCACTTTTTTAGTCAGGTCATTATCACCACACTCTTTGGCGCTGGCCGCATACATGTCGCCAATAAGCAGGTAGGGATTACCATCATCCGGCCTGAGTTCAGCGGTTTGGTATGCATAAGATCTTGCTTTTGGAAAGTTATTAAGGTTTCGGTATGTATCCGCAAGCAAAAGGTAGCAATTTGCCCTGTCGTCAATATCTTCCATCATTACCCCCTCAAGCAGGTAATCCAGGGCCGTGTTATAATTTTCTTTTTTTAAATACATTTTTCCGATCAGGTAAGCTGATTCGGCATCAGGATCAAGGTCAAATAAGCGAACGGTTGCATCGAAAAACAGTTGATAATCAGTACATTCTTTCTTATCAAGCATCTTGATAATTTTTTTCAAGACATCAACATCGTCACCCTGTTCATTGAATTTATTCGTATATATTCCAATCAGGTCATCACACGAAGCAAACGGTTCAAATGTGAGTTCTATATTACCCTGGGCATTTTCGTAATCACTTTTTTTCTTAACATTATTTTTGATATTATAATCAATAATATCCATTATAACATCGTAGGTTTCCACAACAACACTATTGGGTAATTTTTCTTCCTTTGCCAGTTTCGTTGTTGCCCTGAAGTAATAAACAAGGATTGCACTTTGTGATGTATTACCTTGCAGTTCAACAGACTGTTTCAAGATATCATAAATTTCTTCAGTATCATTAGGCCGGTACTGGTAAAGGTCCACACCCTTTCTCCCAAGGATATTTCCCACCTGTGATTTTTTGGTTTTATAATGAATTGGGAAGTACTCGATCCGCTGGTCATAGATCATCATCAGGGTATCGATATATTTTTCTTTTATTTCATCGTTTTTTTCTTTTTTAATCAGGTAGTTAAATACTTTAACCCCATCAACATAGGTATTTTGAGTTCCAAGCGGGCAATTATTAAAGACCCAACGCCAATGAGCTAAAGCATCGAGGAGGGCGGGGCTTTTATAACCGCTGCCTTTCCACTGTTTATAAAACTCACGGTAAAGAGATATCTCCATCACGCAGGTGGCGCTATCCTGGCCGTATTTTGGACCTTTGGCTTGAGCGTCCTGTGCAGCCACTTTGACGGGGTAAAAAAAGCCGATGGCTAATACTGTCAGAAATAAAACTAAAGTCTTTTTCATGGTGATGATGTATTAATAGAATTTTCGTTTGATAAACCAGCGTTCATAAATTGCTATTCCAAGGGTGAACCGGAAAAAACTTTCTTTTATCAATCCATTGTTTGTTGTTCCTCCCTGCCCAGCCTCGAATGCCAGATTGAATGTTGATTTATTCCCTCTCAATGGTAAACCTACTCCAAAAGTCACGCCAAATTCATTAATTTGGTTGTTTCGGAGTGTCAAAAATGTTTTTTGATACCTGAAACCAAAGCGGTATTGTATTTTTTCCCAGTATTTTTCTATGCCGGAGGCCTGTGGTTTAAAGTAACCACCAATAGAAATCCGCATGCTGTTAGCCAACGAATCGGAGATGCCAAATGATGTAAAGTTGCTCCATTGCTGGAATTGATAATCAGCCCCAACAAGCCAATGGTCAGTATCTTCGATTGCTATGCCGGCACCATAACCCATCGGATATTTAAGGTTGCCAGCCTCATCCTTGAGGAAAACAACGGTATCCTTTACAAAATCAACATTATCATTCCCAACGAAATATGATACACCTAACAGGTCTGTGGTAGCTTTCAAATCGGTTGTGTTATTAAAAACACCACCAATGGTAATATTAATATTGTTATTCAGTTTCCCGGTATATTGTAGTCCTAAAGTAAATAAAAAATCGCGAACAATTATATTATTTCCTAATCGAAAACTGGAAATATGAAGAGAATCGGGGAAATCAACTATCCTGTCATAATTAAGAGCTCCAAACAGATAGGCAGCATTAAAACCAAGCGAAAGCTTATCGAAAAAAGTAAACGAACTTCCAAAATAAGCCTGGTTCAGTCCTCCATAACCTTCGTAAATATAATTCACCAGGCCGATATTATCCAGTACCTCTTCATCATAAATCAAATACCCCAGAGAGCTGTAAGGAGTGAGGCCAAGGCTCGCATTCCACCATTTGTTAACAGGAAATCCCATCAGGAGATAGCCCAGCTGCATGGTTTGTGAATGAGCGGTTGCGCTGGCTGTCCGGGCGCTTACATAGTCGCCAATAAGTCCGCCTTCAAAAATAAACGAGGTGCTGTCGAAACCATGGTATGATGCCGGATTGGTAAAGTTGATATATCGCGAATTGCTAAGCCCCATACTTATTCCTCCCTGTGAAAGATAATAGGCTGAGCGATTACCATACAGATCGCCTATACCAAAAGCTGAATAGGGCGAATTAATATCTGTTTGAGCTGGTACATACAAACAACTTACGAGCAAAACCAGCAAAAATATATATGAACGAATTTTATTTCTCAAGTTTCTTATTATAGCCTAAAATAATATTTAATCCAGTCAATACTAGATTTGGGAATGCAAAGGTCTTGTTTTTTAATCTTTTTTCAAAATAAATTACATCTCCTCCGGTTAAAATGACCTTAATATCAGGGTAATTCTTTTTATACATGCGAATAATACCTTCCATTTCGGCATATATTCCATGCATGACGCCAGATAAAATAGATCGTTGTGTTGAGTTTCCTGTCAGGAGAGATTCTTCCTCACGGGTTACTAACGGTAAATTACCAGTAAAAGTATGTAATGCTTTGAACCGGATATCAATACCGGGTGAGATACTTCCACCGAGAAATACATTTTTATTGTTAATATAGTCATAAGTAATACAGGTTCCGGCATCGACAACTAATATATGTTGGTCAGGAAACAGGTGGTTGGCCCCTGTGGCAGCTGCGATTCGGTCTCTGCCAAGAGTTTCCGGGGTTTGATACATGTTTAAGAGAGGGATAGCTGTTTCTTCAGTCAGTTCGATAAAGTAAAAATTATCGACAAAGTAATTTTTCAGGGCTGCCGGGTAATTTTTGACAGCTGAAAGAATAGCGGAATTAATATTTTGAGGGTCAATAATAAAATCTATCAATTCGTTGATAGAAAGGCCGGGAAGGGTTTTTTGCCTGACAAGGTTATTCTTATCGAACAAAGCCAGTTTGATGAGGGTGTTTCCGATGTCGATAATTAGGTTCAAAGTTTAAAGTTTAAGGTTCAAAGTTTTGTCTACCGTCTCCCGTCCCGCCTCCCGTCTCCCGTCTCCTGATTTCTGATTCCTGATTCCTGATTCCTGTTTCCCGTCTCCCATCTCCCGTTTCCCGTCTCCCGTCTCCCGTCTCCCGTCTCCTGTTTCCTGATTCCTGTCTCCCGTCTCCAATTCAGCCAATAGCTGTAAAATTACAAATTAACCGGTGGAAGCAATGTTTTTCACAGATATTTTATTTTTTCAGAAATTATATTTACTTTTGCACTCCATTAGGCGATGGTACCATAGCTCAGTTGGTAGAGCAACGGACTGAAAATCCGTG
>JAGLWB010000102.1 GCA_023133655.1 Bacteroidales bacterium | reverse complement strand
CACTTCAGAGGGATACAATCGGAGATACCTATTTAACCGATACGGTTATCGTAAGTGAATATACACTTTTCGATTTGCCGTTTCAATATTATTCCGAAGATGACCCCGATTCTATTTCTATAGTTTTCGCATCCAGTGCAGCCGGTGACCTGTTTTTAGGTTCGGTGGGAAGTACATTATTTATAGATGAGATATCACTTGAACTATCAAATGGTGTGGAATTATTGCTCATGCCTGAGGTTATTGTCAGATCATATCCTAATCCTGTAAGTGATATTGTATATTTCGAGCTAAGTGCTTTTATAAAAGACGGGAAATTAGTTTTATTAGATTCTCAGGGCAAATCATGCGGTTCTCAACAGTTTATGGGCAGAAAAACAAACATTGATCTTGCAAATTATCCGGAAGGTATCTATTTTTATCAGTTATTTGAAGGCAACAGATTGATTAATAGTGGGTCTGTAATTAAGTCAGCAAAATGAAACCTCACTTCATAGCCATTATATTTGTTTTTTTATTCTCTTCTTTTTCATTAGCACAAGCCCAAAACATGACGTGGGGATTAAAATTTGGTTTAAATGCCGGAACGCCTGTTGGAAAGGCTGAAAAGGAAGCCAGTGGCAGCCCGGCTGTCGGCCCTCGTATGGGTGGTTTTGTCAGGTTTAAGGTTAAAAGCCGCATAGACCTGCAGGCAGAGGTTCTCTATTCATTTAAGGGTGGTTCGTATGAAACGCCTGTTTCAGGCGATACGGTTTATAAACAAGTAATAAGTGGTATTACCTTTAATATCCCAACTTACTATAAAGGATGGGTTGAGGGACAGTTTGACAATATATACCTTGATATACCAATAATGGCCCGGTTTCATACAAGTGAAAGATTTTTCCTTCTTTTTGGACCTCAGGTATCTTATCTGCTGAAAGGAAAAAATACCGGTACCGCTGACATTGAGATAGGAGAGAATTTCTCAAAAGTTACGGATGAACCTTTTGATGAAAGTGATCAGCTGAACCTATGGGACTATAGCTTAATTCTTGCAGGGAATTATCAAACACGGAAAGGCTGGAACGTCGATCTCGGCATCAGTGCGGGCTTACGTTCTATTTATAAATCAAACTATGATAAGGTTGAAGGGGTAATTCGAAATATTTATCTTTATTGTACAATAGGTTATACATTGCGATCGGAAGTGAATAAATAAATGGCTATTATTCTCACCCAAGAACGCACACCTTCTTAAAATTTCTGGTAATACCATTCAGGTTAAAAATTTCAAAATAAATAACATAAATACCATTGGTGGCTCTTTGGTGATTCTGGTTCAATCCATCCCATGAAAAAACACCTTCAGTACCAACTAGTCTGTTTTTGACCAGGTATTTAATTAGCCTTCCGCCAGCATCAAAAACGGTAATATTGGCAACATACCCCGGGCCATCCATTTGATAATAAATAGTCAGGATATCATCTATGCCGTCATTATCAGGAGTAAAAACTTCGGGTGAAATCGTAAAGGGATCATTAAAACTGAGGCTGTAATCATTGAACTGAGAATTTTTATACCCCGGCGTACCAAAGCCTGACAATTCAGAAGCTGAATGCCAGTTCATGGCATCAGCGGTTGGATAATCATAATGGACCCTTTCCAGGGAAATGCCTTTCGTTAAATGAAAAAGCTCAAAATGCAGATCTGATGAATAATCAAACCTGTCAATGATCATTTCATCGTTCTTCCGGGCAATAACCACAATACCCTGATCTTTGGGAAGTGATGGCATCGATGACATTTTTATAAATGCTGTTTGGCCAGGTGAATGATAATACTTCATCACTTTGTCAGGTGATTTTGAAAGTACCAGGTATTGTCCGGGCATACATAAACAACCATCTTCTATTATCAATTTTATTGAAACAAGTGTTTGTAACAGCGTGTCGTAAGAGGCCAGAATCAGATCATTAAGATCAATAACCTTATCCGACCTGTTATATATTTCAACGTAATCCACTGCATCACCGGGCGGGTCGCTTAAGATCTCATTTATGACAATATCCATTGGCATTGGAAGTTCAGGTATAGCAAAGGTTGCTAATGATTTTGTTTTCAGATAATTTCCGGAACAGTCTTGCAACGAGTCATGAATAACTATTGAGTAAATTACATGTGGCTCAATGTCAGCAGGAAGTATCAATTCGATTTTTTGATACTCCGGAAAAAGAAGGCTTACTTTATCCGGAAAGCCGATATCATGATCAATTGAAAAGGATAAAGGATTGATTAAGGTCAGGCTATCCATTTTTTCTGTAAAAGTCAGCCCGATAGTGTGAGGATTTCTGGTATATGTATAATGAATTTCCGGATTTACCTGGTCGGGATTATTTGCAAGCACTGAATTTTGCCTTCCCGGGGTCCCTCCCGACATGTCGATGGAGGTTCTCCAGTTATTTTTTTCTTCACAGGGATTGCCCGGGTCGATCAACTCAACTGACCACCCGCCTTCTTTTTTGTGATCCTCGGTAATCCATTCGTTGGAATAAAACAGAGAATGAATTACCTGATGTTGCTGATTGCTCAGGGTTATTGTTGTCTCTGTATTATTAATAACGGATGATGAAGGAAGAATAGCTAATGTATGACCAAAAGACTCAAAATGAATATTGTCTGCGATTATCATAAATCCCTGTGGGGTAATGACTTCTGAGGGCATGGTGATGCTCCTTGAGCCAATATCAAGCTGCCATCCTGAAAGGTTTACAGGTAGTGAAGTCCGGTTGTGCAGTTCAATGTATTCTGATGAAGGTAGATCAACTGTTGGCGATGGATCTGCCATGATCTCATTGATAACTATATCAAAAGTTTGCGCTTCATAGTAAGCAAATTCGTATGAGCTGTTTTCGAGAATATTTCCTTCCGTATCAGAAATATTACTGACCGTGAGGTTAAGGTAAACCCCCATTGGGAAGCTTTCCTGAAAAAACAGATGCACCAGTGCCGGTACCATGGGATCCATCACGGCAGTTCCCGGAAACCCGATATTATTATCAACATAATAATTGAAGATATCTAATGCCGAGGCTGTGGTTACTGATTCAGAAAACTGGATATTCAGTTGTGTTGGAGAGATAACATTAACTGATTCTATCCCTGGAGGGGTGTTATCAATCTGAATGGGGCCTGCATAAATTTCGTCAAAATAAAACCGGGTCCTGTTACTGCTTGTGAAATTACATAAAAGTCCAAAGTATGTACTGTTTTGGATTATTGAATCGACACCGGAAGCCTCTATTTCAAAATAGCCGGGCCCATGGGAAGAAGTGTAGAGGGCCCATAAACCACCGGGATATCGCCTTAATCTAATGTGTAATGAAAATGAACTGGCAATGACACCTGCTTCACCTTTACAGACAGAAGTATGCACAGAGCCCGACTGTTTAAAAAGCTCAATAGCATCTC
>JAGLWB010000101.1 GCA_023133655.1 Bacteroidales bacterium | reverse complement strand
CGTTAATCATTATTCGGATAACTTGTCCACCCTTTGGCGGATCGTATATCATCCTTTCGTTTTTCGCTTTTCGCTTTTCATCTATCTCGCCCCTACGGGGTTTAATATAATTTTTTCGATGTCTTTTTCTACCAGGACCTGACTCCTCCGGAGTCGAAGATTAATGGATTATTTTTCGAAAGTCCCGGAGGGACTACATATTGGTAGATAATACATTTCGTTGTTAACATCAAGTGCCGTCAGGTACGAAATAATTTGTATCAACAGGCTTAAAAATGTAGTTGTCGTTGTAATCAATCCCAAATTGTTGTAACAAGGCAATATATTCTTCAACAAAGGTCATTTTTCTGTGATGATTTTCCTGATTATTGATATAATTAATAACATGAGGTAAACCTGACTTTGCATAAGAAAATGCTCCATACCCTTCCTGCCAGGAAAATCTGCCTTTGACCAGTTTTCTTTCATTTATCCATTTGGAGGAACCTCCTTTAATATCTTGCAGTAAATCTGAAACTGATTGAGCCGGACGTAAACCAAAAAGGAGGTGAATGTGATCTGGCATACCGTTAATAACAATCAGTTTGTGATTGTTATTTTTAATTATTCCGGTAATATATTTGTATAAGTCTTTTCCCCAACTTCTTTGAATAATACAAGACCTGTTTTGAACTGAAAAAACGGCATGTATGTGTATTTGTGTGTATGTATTTGCCATAATATTTAACATTACGTCCGCCTCAGGCGGACTTTACTCCTAATTATTGTTTTCATTTCTACCAATATTTTGTTCCTAACGGAACAGAACAAAAGCATTTTTATTTATTGCACAATTACATAAATCAAGCCTAAGTGATCCCAAAATAGGTTGTTATAATTGCATATAGAATTTTATTCAGCACATCCAAATATTATTTCGCCTATACCTTAAACTGTTAATTATGAATCCGCCAACGGACTTCGCTTCGCTCAGCCTCGAACTTTGAACTTTGAACTTTGAACCTTGAACTTTAAACCTACTTCAATTCTCAATCAAGTTATACGCAAATAAGCTACCCACATTGTTTGATTGATTAAGCATCATGGTGACCAGGTTGCAAATGTCATCACATTCAGATAAAGCAAATCCGATCAAATCATCTTCAAGGTATTCGCTTTCCTTTATTAACCGTAGCCAGTAATGTGTGTCTTCAGCCATCTCAAGGGCCAGGGAGAGCCTGCTCAGGAAGTCTCCCCTCACAGGCTCACCTACCCCCTTCTCAAGATAAAACCCAATGAATAAACCTTTGTCCAAAATGTGCTTTGATAAAGCAAATTCTTTCTTTTCAAACCTCATGATCTTATAAAGTTCAATCATCAATAAACCAAAAAGAAATCCTTTCTGCCTGACCAATTCTTTTTGCTCCATATCAAATTAACTTATTAAGTTTCCGGAAAAAACCATTTTTCGTTGAATTTTCATATTAATCCGAAAAAACGGGTTTTGTGACCCTGATTTTTTCATTTTTCTGCTCAATTTGAACATATTTTTTAATAATTACTTACTTTTAACGTGTTATGCGGTTAAATTTGTAGCCCTTCCCTTACAGGAAAGGATAATAATAAGATAGTTAATCATAGAAAAATTTATGATCAGGTTTTTGAAACACGATGAAATAAACAAAGAACAATGGGACAAGTGTATCCATGAAGCTTTCAATGGCCTGATCTATGCCTATTCATGGTACCTGGACAGTGTTTCAGAAGATTGGGAAGCACTCGTAGAAGGCGATTATGAAAGGGTTTTTCCGTTAACCCACCGGAAAAAGTTTTTTATCAATTATTTATACCAGCCATTTTTTACACAACAACTGGGTGTTTTTTCAAAGAGCCTGCTAACAGAGCAAATAACCAATAGTTTTATTGATGCGTTACCCGCTAAATACAAATTTGCAGAAATCAACCTGAATTCACATAATAAGCTTGATCTTTCAAATCATCAGTTAATTCCTTTACTTAACCATGAGTTGGACTTGATCGATACTTATGAGAACATTGCCGGCCGTTATTCACAAAACATCAAAAGAAACATAAAAAAGGCAAAGAATTCCGGTGTGACCATTGTAAATAATATACGCCCTGATGATATCATCGATCTGTTCATCTCAAACAAAGGAAAAGCCATACGAACGCTGAATGATAAGGATTACTTAATGTTTAAGCGTTTGGTATACACCAGTATGTATAAAGGAATGGCCAGGGTAATTGGTGCATATACAGAGGAAAATGAGCTTTGCGCCGGTGCCATTATCCTTGTGAGCCATCACAGGGCCACTTTCATATTTTCGGCAACCAATCAGATAGCCAAAGCCAACGGAGCTATGTCATTATTAATTGACACCTTCATATATGAAAATGCCGGATCACGTCTCACCTTTGATTTTGAAGGTTCAAATGACCCTGATCTGGCCCGTTTCTATAAAAGTTTTGGCTCAAAAGAGGTATATTACCACATGCTGAGGTTCAATAAACTGCCGTGGCCTGTTAATATCGGTGTCAGGTTGATTAAGGCATTTGGCACCAGCTAAAAAAATTCTGAAAAAAGTTTATTGATTATAGTATAGGGTGTTGCATAAAATTATATGCAGCTTTATTAGACAATATCATTGCTCATAAAAAAGTAAAGAGAAAAAATATAAATTTAGATAAATAATTTTAGTAAATTTAACAGTAATTGTTTTTGACAAACAATTATCAAAAATGAGTTACAATGAAAAAGGCAATTAATCTCATAATCCCCATAATATTTGTAATAAATTCTTTTGCCCAAAACTGGACAGAGCCGGTTAATGTTTCAAACATGGAAGGTTTAGATAACCAACCAGATATAACTGTTGACCAAAATGGGACTATTCATTGCGTTTGGGCACATAAAATTGAG
>JAGLWB010000100.1 GCA_023133655.1 Bacteroidales bacterium | reverse complement strand
GTAGATGAGGATACAACAGCTTTTAATAAAATAATGGATGCTTTCAGGAAACCGAATAAATCGGAAAATGAGAAGCAGGAACGGAAAGAGGCTATAGAGGAAGCTACAAAAAATGCGATAATGGTACCTTTTAAAGTGATGGAAACGGCACTCGGAGCATTTGAGGTTCTGAAAGCAATGGCGGAAACAGGAAATCCAAACTCTGTTTCGGATGCAGGTGTTGGCGTCCTGGCTATACGTTCATGCGTAATAGGCGCATTCCTGAATGTAAAGATCAATGCTTCAGGACTGGATGATAAGGAATTTGTGGAAACTATCCTGCAAAAAGGTAAAGAAATTGAGATTAAGACCAAAAAGTTTGAAAAAGAGATTCTGAACATTATTGAAGGAAAACTATAGGAAATCACCTCATCACCTCATCACCTCTTCTCTTTTCTTATTCGCCCCGTCGCTCCCTCGCCCCCTCGTTTCATCTCCTCATCACCTCATCACTTCATCACTTCAATAAATAACTTCATCACTTCAATATATCATTTCATCACTTAACTATATTATCAAAAAAATTTACATAAGATACATTTTTTTTGTCATTTGTTAATAATTGTATTAATTTTGGTCTTGTCTAAGTAAATTATTTATTAACCTAAAAATTTATCCTATGAAAAAACTATTAATTAGTTTTTCCTTGATTCTGTTTTTATGCCTCCAGGTGGCATTAGCACAGACCAGGGAGATTACGGGTACAATCACAGGCGCGGATGATGGAATTGCCATCCCGGGCGTTTCTGTAGTTGTGAGGGGTACCACAATTGGTACTATCACTAATGCAGAAGGGTATTATTCCCTCGATGTACCTGAAAGCGCAAGGATTTTGATGTTTACCTTTATTGGTATGAAAACCGTAGAGGAAACCATCGGAGACCGGAGCGTTATTGATATTGTCCTTGAAATTGATGTTCTGGGACTTGAAGAAGTGGTTGTTACCAGTCTTGGTATTACCCGTGAGAAAAAGTCACTTGGTTATGCAGTTCAGGAAGTATCCGGCGATGTCGTTAGCGATATTCGCGACATAAACTTTGTGAATTCACTTTCAGGAAAGGTTACCGGTGTGAACATCAAACAATCCAACACCATGGGTGGATCAGCCAATATTTTGATCCGTGGTACCACCTCCCTTACCGGAAATAACCAGGCACTGTTTGTTGTGGATGGGATACCTATTGACAACAGCTTTAGCGACCTGAGACGTGGTGGCGGATATGACTACGGTAATGCTGCTTCCGATATTAACCCTGACGATATTGAGTCGATTTCTGTTTTGAAAGGTGCTGCAGCTACCGCTCTTTATGGTTCCAGGGCTTCCAATGGTGTGATTCTCATTACCTCTAAGAAAGGTAAGAAAAAGAGAACCCTGGGTATTTCCATTAATTCAGGTTATATGGTAAATTCCATCAACAAAGTTACCCTTCCTGAGCATCAAAATGAATATGGAGCCGGTTACGGGCAGTATTACGAAGACCCAACCGGAAATTTCTTCTATGCCGATATTGATGGCGACGGGGTGGATGACCTTATTACACCAACCTCTGAAGATGCTTCCTGGGGTGCCAAGTTCGATCCCAACCTGATGGTAATTCACTGGGATGCACTGGATCCTGAATTTGATAATTATGGAGAAAAAAGACCCTGGGTAGCCGGTGCCAATGGCATTGACTATTTCTTCCAAACCGGTCACCGCATGACCAACAACATTGCTTTCGACGGTGGAACCGACAATGGTGTTTTCCGTGTATCCTATACCAATGTTGATGAAAAAGGTATTATTCCAAACAGTTCCATTAAGAAAAATACCTTAAACTTCAGTGGTTCATTTGATTTTACCGATAAGCTGAATGTTGAAGCTAATACGTCCTACATCAACCAAACCTCTGTGGGAAGATACGGTACCGGTTATGAAGGACAGAACGTAATGCAGTCGTTTGGTCAGTGGATTCAGACCAACCTGGATTTCAAAAGATTGGAAGAGAAATACATTTCCCCAACCGGAATGCACCGTTCATGGAATCGTGGATACTATGATGATGCACATCCTATTTATTTCGACAACCCATACTGGGTAAGGTACCAGAGTTATGAGAACGACCAAAGAGACCGTATAATTGGTTATGTAGCTCTGAATTATAAAATAACCGACTGGTTGGATTTCATCGGCAGAACTTCCATTGATTATTATACCGAATCCCGGGAAGAAAGGATTGCCATGCAAAGTGTTGAAACTTCGGAATATAGGAATAACTCACGTACCTTCCGTGAAATCAACAATGATTTGATGTTGAAATTCAACAAGCATTTGAGTAATGATCTGAGTATTTCAGGTATCGTGGGTTACAATTACAGGGGCAGCATGCTTGCAACTACAAATATGAGGACCGCAGGAGGTTTGATCGTTCCTGATCTTTATTCCATTTCCAATTCGACCTCTCCCGCGGTAATTGGCGAGGGACTGACTGAACGCAATATGAATAGTGGTTATGGTAGCGTTTCATTTGGATTCAAGAATATGCTTTATTTGGATTTGACCGGACGTGTTGAACAATCCTCAACTCTTCCTGAAGCCAACGATACCTATTTCTATCCTTCTGCATCCATGGGCTTTATTTTCTCAGAGTTGATCGATATAGGAGCCGTTTATTTTGGTAAAGTCAGGGTGAACTATGCACAGATCGGTAGCGATGCTCCTGCGCACAGTATTAAGTCAACCTATTCACAGGGAACCAACTGGGGTTCATTGCCTTTATTCTCTGTGAACAGTACCCAGGCCAATGCAGACCTGAAGCCCGAGCAAACAAATAGCATTGAAGCTGGTTTGGAAATGAGCTTTTTGAATAGGCGTTTTGGATTCGATTTCTCCATTTACAAGACCAACACTTATGATCAGATCATGCCCGTAACCGTTTCCAATGCATCTGGTTACAACTACAGGTACATCAATGCCGGTGAACTTGAAAACAAGGGTATTGAAATCAGTCTGAATATTACCCCCGTTCGCACCAACGATTTCCAATGGGATATGAACGTAGGTTGGTTTACCAACAAGAACATGGTCGTAGAACTAGCTGAGGGAATTGACAATATTCTGCTCACCTCACTATGGGATGCTTCTATTAATGCTGCCGAAGGAGAACCGTACGGAACCATTAAAGGGGAAGATTTCATTTACACAGATGGAAAAAGAACCGTTGGAGCCGATGGTTACTACCTGATAACTGACGAAGGTGATGTAGTGCTGGGGAATGTAAACCCCGACTGGAACATGGGTATTACCAATGTGATTAGCTGGAAAGGCATTTCACTAAGTGGTTTGATCGACTGGCAACAAGGAGGTTCCATATACTCCCTGAATACCAAGTATGGCCAGGCTACCGGTGTTTATGCTGAAACCGTTACAACCAATGGTTTAGGAAATCCTTCAAGGGATCCGGTTGCTGATGGTGGTGGTTTAGTATACCCGAACACCGTTTACGAAGATGGCACACCGAATACAACTTACATTCGTGCAGGATCATGGGGCGGTTACTGGAAATACGGAAACACGCCTACTGCCGAATATGTTTTCGATGCCTCCTATATTAAGTTGCGTGAACTTTCTTTATCCTATACACTACCTCAAACTCTTCTTTCCAAGACTCCTATTGCCAGTGCTTCATTGTCAATCGTTGGAAGGAACCTTGCCATTCTTCACAGCAATGTAAGGCATTTCGATCCAGAAACCGGTTCAAGTGCGGGTAATTCACAGGGATTTGAAAATGGTTCATATCCTAGCGTACGTTCCATTGGATTCAATGTAAGATTAGGATTTTAATTAACGCAAAAACTAATACAAAATGAAAAGATTAATAAAAACACCATATCTGATTATCATTCTGATGTTAGCTGTCGCGTCGTGTGAACTCTATGATAACATCGACACAAAGCACTCATCAGTTGTTTCTCCTGAATCATTGTTTACCAATGCCCAGGTGGCAATGGTAAACCAGCTGAACAATTCCAGTGTGAACTACAATATCTCGAGGCTTTTGGCTCAATATTGGTCTGAAGTAACCTACACTTCCGAAAGTCGTTATGATTTTGTTTCCAGGAATATTCCCGACAATTACTGGAATACTATGTACCGTGCTATCCTGATGGACTTCAAGGAGTCGAGAGAACTCCTGTCGGCCCAGGATATTGACGGAACTCTTGCCGCCATCAGAGATAATAAACTTCTGATCATTGACATTATGGAAGTATATGTCTATCATACTCTGGTAGATGCTTTTGGCAATGTCCCTTATTCAGAAGCTTTATTGGGTGCTGAAAAGTCTGATCCTGTTTATGATGATGCAACTACCATTTATGCCGACCTTATTGCAAGGCTTACTGCCGATATTGCCGGTTTGGATAATGCTTTTAGCAGTTTTGGTGAAACCGACATACTTTATGGCGGAGACATTGATTCCTGGAAAATTTTCGCCAGCTCCCTAAAATTAAGAATGGGTATGCGCCTGGCTGATGTGGACAATGCTGCTGCCCAGGCTGCTGTTCAGGCTGCTTATAGCGAAGGAGTATTTGGTGCCGGTGAAGGTGCCTTCTTCGAGTACGCTGGTGTGACTCCTCATGTAAATACTATTTACAATTCTTTCATTGTAGCTAACAGGAAAGACTGGGTGCCCAGCAATACGCTAATAGATTATATGGTTGGATTGACTGATCCCCGTTTGCCCTTACTCTTTACTTTATTAGACACCAATACTGTTGATCCACAGGAACCCCCTGTATATGTGGGCCTTGAGTATGGATCTTATGCCGGTGGCCCCTATAACTCACAGTCTCACTTTACAGCTATGTTCTTTGAACCTGCTTTCGAAGTGGTTCTTATGGACTATGCTGAAGTGGAATTCCTCTTTGCAGAGGCTGTTGAGCGTGGATATTCAGTAGGTGGTGCTACCGCTGAAGCCCATTACAACAACGGAGTTACCGCCAGTATAGAATACTGGGGCGGAACTTCAGGTGATGCAACTGCATACCTGGGTCAGGCCAATGTGGCATATACTACCGCTGGAGCTACCTGGAGAGAAACAATAGGTATGCAGAAATGGCTTGCACTATACAACAGAGGGGTAGAAGGCTGGGCCGAATGGCGTCGTCTCGACTATCCTCAATTGAATATTCCCGAGGATTTGACCTATGCAGACATTCCACTGCGTATGCCTTATCCATTCAGGGAGGACAAACTCAATAAAGATAATTATGTAGCTGCTTCATCAGCCATCGGTGGTGATTTAGTGTCCACCTCTTTATTCTGGGATGTAATTCCTACTCCATTCGAATAATGAATGAATTTTATAAAAAAAGGCTGCCGCTATGGTGGCCTTTTTTTTTAAGCTCTTTTTCAAATGAGAAAAAAACACTATCTTTGAAATTCAAATTCAGATAAGAAACATTCCTCATTATAAAAAACTTCTGCAAAATGTCAAAATTCAGATACCTGTTAATTGGAATAGCACTGGTAAGTTTTCACCCTGTTTGTGCACAAAGTCTGTGTAAAGTTCTAAAAGCTTCTATTGCTCTGGAATACGCTGGTGATTGCAAAAAAGGTTTTGCTCATGGTAAAGGAGAGGCCATAGGTATTGACAATTATAAAGGAGAATTTAAAAAAGGACTGCCTCACGGAGAAGGAGTTTATGAATGGTCTACTGGTGAAATGTATGAGGGCGATTGGCGCAATGGGATGCGTGACGGGGTTGGCGCCTATCATTTCTTTGCCCAGTCAGGAAAGGATACCCTTCAAAAGGGGAAATGGGTCAAAGATAAATATATGGGAGTCCTGCCGGAAGATCAATATAAAATTGACCGAAGTATCAGCATCCCTCGTACCACTTTTCGAAGAATCAAGGATGGCAGTTCTATAAACATAAAGATCAAACAGGGTTCAAATGTAGTCCTGCAGCCCGCTAACCTGACTCTGTGGGGTGATTCAGGCACCACCATTACCGACAGCTTTTTTCTGGGCTTTGACAATGTAAATTTTCCTTTTAAAGGTAAAATTACCTTCGATGCAGCAAGCCAGTTGAGTGCCTATACCATCAACCGTATATTAAGCTTTGAAATTTTTAAACCGGGAAGCTGGGAGATTATCATTTTCCTTTAGAGCAGGCTGAATAAGCTTTTACGAGTATTACCAGTAATTAATTGAAAAAAATAAAATAATGTCTCGAGTTTCTTCCTCCAGTTAGGAGGGAGAGGTTTGGTTCATTTTTTACTTCTCTGAATGAACTACTTCGCTGCAAGCAGACGGGGTATCAAAAGAGTGCCAGTTGAGTAGCTTTGTGTAAAACTATATACTCTTTTTCAATCCCTTGTTCACGAACATATCTTGATATTGGCTTTCATCCCCAAATTTGTTAAAAAATGGGACGTATATATATTTATAATAGGTACTACCTCATTCTACGCAACCTTTTTCCCTTGGTTTTCATCTTCAATCATAAAACCATTATTAATTTATATTGCAGGGAGCGCTTATAAATTTATCTTTTCTAACTGTATTTTAGAACATATCAAATATCTGGGTTTATTAATAATTTTATCATCTTGATTTACAGCAAATTATCGATACAATAATATTTTATTTTGGTAATATGCTTATTTATAGTTTTATGGAATAATTAATTTTTTTGTTTTATTAATAAATTGTTGCTATTTTGGGCACTCTTTTAACTATCTATTTATATCTATTTCTATTTTTTAATCTAAAAATTGTATCTATGAAAAAACTTACAGTTCTATTTGCGTTCTTAACGTTTCTTGGATTCCAAGTACTTCAGGCTCAGGCGCAAGAGATCTCTGGTACAGTAATCAGTTCTGAAGATGAACTGGGTGTACCGGGAGCATCTGTACTTGTTAAAGGTACTACTATTGGAACGATTACCGACATAGATGGTAATTATTCCCTTGAGGTACCGGCAGATGCCAACATTCTTGTGTATAGCTTTGTAGGAATGAAATCTCAGGAAATTAGCATTGATGGAAGAGCTACAATTGATGTGGTTCTTGAATCGGATATATTTGGTCTGGACGAAGTGATTGTTACTGCTGTCGGTATTAGACGTCAGGAGAAAACGTTGGGCTATGGTGTTCAATCTGTAAATGCTGAGGATTTATCTACTTCCAACAACAGCGATATTGTTAATGCTCTTTCTGGTAAGACTGCTGGTGTTCAAATCACTAGTTCTTCCGGATCTGCTGGAGCAGCTACCTATATTACTATACGTGGTGCTGCCTCTGTAACTGGTAACAACCAACCGTTGTTTGTTGTTGATGGTATGCCAATAATTTCTGGTGGAGGAAGTTCCGGTGTTGGTGGAGTTGGTACTTCAAGCAGGACTATTGATATGAATCCGGACGACATTGCTTCAGTTACTGTTCTTAAAGGTGGTGCAGCTACTGCATTGTATGGTTTAAGGGCTGCAAATGGTGCAATTATAATTTCAACTAAGACCGGTAAAAGTAGAAAACAAAAAACAAAAATTGAACTACATTCATCAGTTGGATTTGAAAATGTTTCACAGTTGCCTCCAATTCAAACAACATTTGTTCAGGGTAATAATGGAGTATGGTTAGGTGGTTTTTCAAGATCTTGGGGACCGAATGCTGATACTCTTCAATATGATACCACTACAAACCCTGAATATAAGTGGGATGAAAACGGAATGATTGTTGGACAGAGTGATCCAAATGCAAATGGTATACCTGTCAAGATGTATGATAATCCTTCTAATTTCTTTCAAACAGGGATAACAACCAATAACCGTATTAGTGTTTCATCGGGAAATGAGTATGGCGACTATTTCTTGTCTATTGGTAATATGGACCAAACAGGAGTTGTTCCAAATAATAAGTACGGAAGGACATCAGTTAGGTTTAATGCATCAAGTAAATTGGCTGACAATGTTACAATTGGTACTAATATGGCTTATTCAAATTCCAGGGCTAATCAAATTCAGAAAGGATCAAATACTTCCGGAGTTATGCTGGGATTGGTAAGAACACCTCCATCTTTCGATAATAGCGCTGGCTATGAGTTTGCTGATGGAACACAACGTAACTATCGTAATGGAGGTGGTTATGATAATCCATTTTGGACAGCTAATAATAACTACTTTGATGAGAATGTTAACAGATTTACAGGAAATATGAGATTAAATGTTAGGTTTACTGATTGGTTTAATCTGTCATACAATGGAGGTGTTGACTGGTATAACCGGGGATATCAAAATGTAATTGCAGTTTATTCTAGAGACAGACCTTCTGGATATGTACATGAATATTCCAATTTGTCTTATATATTTAATTCAGATTTGTTGTTAAATTTTGAAAAGAATATTGGCAATGACCTTGATTTTAAATTTACTTTAGGAAATAACTTATATTCTACTTATTCGAAATCTGTTAATGGTGATGCCACAGGTTTGTCAATCGAAAGATTCTATCAGTTGTCAAATACCAGTAATAATACAACATGGTCCGGTGTTCATAATTATCGCACAGCTGCTGTATTTGGAGATTTACAAGTTGGTTTTAGAGATATGATCTTTTTGGGAGCAACTGGTAGAACCGACTGGTCAACAACTATGCCTGAGGAAAACAGATCAGCATTTTATCCAAGTACTAGTTTAGGTTTCGTTTTTACAGAACTCCCTGGTCTTAAAGGCAATAATATTCTACCGTTCGGTAAAATTCGTGGATCATGGGCAAAAACAGCTAACATAGCTTCTGCATATAACACTTCAAACTATTTCTATTCTGCAGGTACAGGAGATGGATGGACAACTGGTGTTAACTTTCCGTACATGAACCAGACTGGTTTTTCAGTAGGTTCAGGATTAGGCAACCCGGATCTGAAGCACGAAACAATGATTTCATGGGAAGTTGGTATGGATCTGCGATTTCTGGAAAATAGATTCGGATTGGATTTCTCTTACTTCCAGAATCTAAACTATGACTTATTACTTTCAGTTCCAATTGCGCGGTCAACCGGTTTTAGTTCAATTTATATGAATGCTGCGGAAATAGAAACAAAAGGTTTGGAAATTACTTTGAGCGCTTCTGTCCTAAACTTAAGCGACTTTAAATGGGATGTATTGGCTAATTATACAAAAATGACCAATATAGTTACCAAATTAGCTGAAGGTGTTCCGAGTTTATTCCTGGGTGGTTTTGTCGTGCCTCAAGTACGTGCTGTGGCAGGCGAAGAGTATAGAAGTATTTACGGGTTTGATTGGTACAGGGATTCACAAGGACAGATGCTTATTAATGATGATCCTACTGATAGTCATCCAGATGGTTATCCTATGCCTGATGAGCGCAAAATGGTTCCGATTGGAAATGTTAATCCTGACTGGACTGCTAATATTACAAATACCTTTTCGTATAAGGGTGTTCGTTTATCGTTCTTATTTGATATAAAATCGGGAGGAATGCTATATAATGGAACTGGTTTTGCAATGAACTATTTTGGTACTACTAAGAGAACCGAAAATCGCGAAGTAGTTTATAGCGATGAAGGAACCATTGACTTTGATAAAACACCTGAAGAAAACATAGTTGTTTTTGATGGAGTAATGGGACATGTGGATGCTGAAGGTAATCCTGTTTCCAGCGGAGTTGATAATGTCAGACCTGTAGTACTCGATGAAAACTGGTTTGAAGGCTATGGTAGTAATTTTGGAGGTGGTCCTTCGGTTGCTGCTATGGAACCCTCTGACTGGGTAAGACTTAGAGAGTTAACCCTAAGCTATGATATTCCGATTAAGAAGGTTATACAAAAGGCCCAGATTTATTTCACTGGAAGGAACCTTTGGTTAAGTACTCCTTATACTGGCATTGACCCTGAAACTAATTTGCAGGGAGCCAGCAACGGACAGGGTATGGATTATTTCAACATGCCTGGAACAAAAAGCTATATGTTTGGCCTCAAGTTAACCTTTTAATTATTTATGATTGTTGAAAATAAATAAAATAAAAAATATTATGAAAAACTATAATTTGAACAGTTTCAAAGTTCTTAAAATAGGATTTATGTTTACATTAGTCTTGTTGATATCTGCTTGTGAGAAACAATGGATAGATCCTGACATAAATAATGATCCTGATTCACCTTCTGATGTACCAATGAGTCTCATGTTACCTGCTATTGAACAATCTATGGGATATAATTTACTTGGTAATAACTCTGTGCGAACCAATAATATTTGGATGCAATTATTTGATGGCGTTGAACGTCAGTCTTTTACTGAGGCCAGGTACCAACTAACGCCTGCTGATGTAAATAATTTATGGAGTTCAATATATACTGAAATGATGCAGAATCTTGTAATATTTATAGATAAAGCAGAAAATACTGAAGGAAAGGAATCTCCATATAATGCAGGTGTTGGAAAAGTTTTAACAGCTGCGACACTGGGTATTTCTACTGACCTTTTTGGTGACCTTCCTTATAGTGACGCATTTAAAGGGACTGAAAATGTATTGCAACCTGAGTTTGATACACAGGAAGAAATATATAACAGTATTTTTGCATTACTTGATGCAGCAATTGCTGACTTTAGTAAAGCTGCTTCTGAGAATCTAGTCGATGTTAAAGGTGATGTCATTTTTGATAACGATATAGATGCCTGGTTGAAAGCTGCCTATGCTTTAAAAGCTCGTCATAAGTTACAATTGTCTAAGGTTAATGATAACGCAGCCTATACCGATGCGTTGACGGCTGTTAATAATGCTTTTGCTTCAATTGGAGACGATATGGAAGTTCCATTTTCAAATAAGAACAAGAATCCTATATTTCAGTTCATGGAAGAACGTACTGACATTAGGATGTGTGCGACTCTAGTGGATATGTTAGCTGCTACCAGTGACCCAAGATTACAATTTTATGCTGCTCTGGATGGCAATGATGAGTATACGGGAAGTGATCCTGGTTCTGAAAATGCTGACGCTTCTTATCCTGGAACATATAATGCTTCAGATAATTCTCCTACTATACTGATGTCATATATGGAGATAAAATTTATTCAAGCAGAAGCTAATTTTGGTTTAGGAAATCCTACGGAGGCTTTGGCTGCTTATAAGGAAGCAGTAGCTGCCTCAGTGTTGAAAGTTACTGGTTTAGCAAATACTACATGGTTAGATGCTAATATTAATACAGAAACTGAAGGATCTCTTATTCTGGAAACCATTATGAAGCAGAAATACATAGCTTTGTACTCACAAAACCAACCTTACAATGATTGGAGGAGAACTGGTTTTCCGACATTAACTCTTGCTGCAGGAGCTAAACTTAATGAGATACCAAGAAGGTTCCCTTATGGGCAGAGTGAAATTGACTATAACTTAAATACACCTTCCGTTGTTATTACCGATAGGGTTTGGTGGGATTAATAAATTAAGTAAATAGTTTGTATTACGAACTGAAAGAATCAAAAAAAACAAAAAATATGAAAAAAATAATTAGAATTTTACTGATAACTATTGTTGGGGGTGCATTTCTCTTTTCATGTGATAAGGAGACTAATTTCGAATCTTTGTATGAAGATTGGGATCCTAACAAAAGTGAGAACTATTACGTGCAATTTGTTAATGCTAGTCAATCATTTGAAACAGGTGTAGATCTGCAAGGCAATTTTGTTAACATAAATACGAAAATAGCAATTGTCTTACTAGGATCACCACAAAGTACGCCAATGGATATTTCTTTAGAAATTGCTCCATCAACAACAATTGATCCGTCAATGTACAGCATGTCAGCTCAAAGTCTTACAATAGAGGCTGGTAAAGCTTCAGCCTCGCTTGATTTTACTGCATATGCTGAAGAAATGCCAGTTGATGAATGGCTTGACCTAGTCCTTGTTATTGATGCCGGGGCACATAATGCACCGGTAGGAGATACTTTAAAGTACAAATTAAAAAGGATAAGATTTTGTCAATGGACGGTGGATGAAATGGTTGGTACCTATACAGGAAGTGAAACAAATGCTTATGGCATTCCTCTCATTGGAGGAGCAAAATTTGAGGTTTTCAAGAAGGACGATAATACAATCCAAATATCCGGGTTCTTCCAGTCAATATATGGGCCTAACTATTGGGGTGAAACCGTAACTGCAGGCGATCGTCCTGAATTCACTTACAAGCCAAATGGAGAACTGGAATTTGAAAATCAATGGATTTGCCAGACTGATGGAGTGTGGGACTATTATATGGGACCAGATCCGGACAATACTGCAAAATGGGATGGTTGTAATTTTGAATTTACAATTCCTTTTTATTTCCATTGGGATAGTGATTA
>JAGLWB010000010.1 GCA_023133655.1 Bacteroidales bacterium | reverse complement strand
GTGACCTTAATTGCATTTAATGCATGTGGCTCCGATACGATATTTGAAACAATCCAGGTTTCTGCGGTTGAAAAATTTGATAAGAATGAATTTATAAAGGTATTTCCCAATCCTGCGAAGGATATTATCTATATTCATTTTTCTAATTTAAATGAACAGAAAATTACGCTCGAAATATTGAACTTAAATGGCCAAAAAATCCTCCAACGGGATCAAAGATATATAGACAATGATCAAATAATCGACATCAATTTATCCTCACAACCTGAGGGAATCTATTTCTTAAAGATTCAGTTGGAAGATCGTCTTTATACTTATAAGCTGGTCTTGATCAGGAATGAGTGACAATTGTGACATTTCGCCTATTATTCTGTATGTATTCATCATTCATTAAGTTTAAAATATGCAATATGAAAAACTTCTCTTTTTTCTTTAAGATCAAGGTTGTTTTATCGTTTCTAATTTCATTTTTCATCAGCCAGGTCTGTTTCGCACAAATAATTTATACTGATATTAATCCCGACACAATAATTCGGTGCTCAGATTATTGGGGCAATATTACACCTGGAGTATACAACCTGGATCTGGATCTTAATGGTACTATTGATTATAAAATAAATGTTGATGGATTTGAACATACAATATCTGGTAATCAATACTGGATAGAGTTTAAGAATACCTGGTATTCAAAACTTTATACTGCACATGAATATGTTGACACTTTGATTTATGGAGATGTAATTAATGACAGTCTAAGCTTTAATACCGGAACAAGATTTTTACTATCACATGGTTCGATAGCGGGAACAAGTGGGATCTGGAAAATAAACAAAGATTACTATATTGGCTTGAGAATTGGAGATTTCTTTGGATGGGTTAGATGCGAAATAAAATGTTATCTCAGTACTATTCTCAGGTGTGTAGTAAAGGATTATGCCTATTGTACTATCCCGAATCAATCCCTGTTTGCAGGAGAAGGTATTCAAAACTACGGCCAGAATTTACGTGTTTCAGATAATGGTGATACCAAAAATGGTAGTGATCTGAAATATGAATTTGATCATGCCTTTGATGAATCTGGTTTAACAGAATACAGAATAATGGTCGTGAATGCAGAACAAACTCTTTCGTTCAACCTAGATTCTGCAAACGCTGTCCCTGCTGAAAATTATATTTCCATCATTCCTCAGGGAGGATCATATTCAGGAACATTCCTGGAAAACTCTACATCTACTGATGATTTATTAATTACTAATCTTATTCCGTATCACATTTTTATATTAAGTGTAACCCAATTAGGCGGTCCAAATAATATTTTATCTCCTCCCTCTAAAGAAATCACACTTACCTCCCCGGCTCCTAAGGTTAATCATCTGTATGCAATAGATATTGATGATTACGGTGACGGGCGGGACCTGAGAGTTAATTTTGATAAAATTGACGATGAGTCTCGTATTTCAGAATACAGAATTATGATAGTACCGGATACTACATCCTTAAATTTAGAACTGGCAAATAATGTTCTTCCTAATAATTATACTGTTGTATTTCCTTCTGGCAGTAACTATGAGGTTTATCTGAACGAGATCTCAACCAATATTAATGGAGATATCATTACTCTTGAAATCATTTACCGTGCCTATGTGTTAAGTATTGCCGATGGGATTTTCAGTGATGTCAATTCTCTTACATTACCTTCTAATCGTGTTATACTTTCAATTCCATCATATTTATATGCTGGTCAGAAAGATGAAGAGCATATAATATACAAAGATATTATTCCTGATCTTTTGATTTATGAAGATGAAGCTTTTTGGGATGTGGATGAAGATGGTGTTACTGATTTAAGATTTGCAGGGGGATGTAATACATCTCCATCTGGGTACACAGAAGCCCAATATTTTGAACCCTTAAATAACAATGAATATTACGCTTATTCATCAAATATTTGCTGGGTTGAGAAATTGGATTATTTGGCTCCCATCTCCCCGACAGATGGATGGATTGTTGGTAACGGATGTCTAAATGATTATAATTCATATACCATTGCACCTCCTGATGGTCTTTGGAATGATCAGGACGGATATCTTGGTTTTAGAATTATTAGAGAGAGCGATACATTAATTGGATGGTTTCATATTTCTGTTCCTTCCTGTGGAGTAGTAATGAAGGAGTATGCTTATATGCATTATTCAAACCACATCAAAGCAGATTTCTCTTACACAAAGCAAGAATACCAGGTGTTTTTTGCTAATCATTCTGTTAATTTAAATCAATATCAATGGTTCTTTGGCGATGGAGACACTTCTAATGAAAAAGACCCCATTCACATCTATCAAGGTGAAGATGATTATATTGTAACTCTAATAGCAAGTGGAGCATTAGGATCAGATACAGTCTCAGAAATGATACATGTTTGTGAGATGGCAACCGCAGACTTTACTTATGAGCAGGATAACC
>JAGLWB010000001.1 GCA_023133655.1 Bacteroidales bacterium | reverse complement strand
TTCGCTTCGCTCAGCTTTGAACCTTGAACCTTGAACCTTGAACTCATTTGGTATTAATTCCAATACAAAAATACTTAAATCCGTTATTTTTCATCTCCATAGCATCATAGATGTTTCTACCATCAAAAATAACCGGACGCCGCATCAATTTTTTCATAACATTGAAGTTGGGTATACGAAATTCCTTCCATTCTGTTGCAAGGAACAACGCGTCGGTATTGATTAATGCCTCATATTGATCTTTTGCATACGTAATTACATCACCCAATCTTCGGCGGGCTTCAACCATAGCAACAGGGTCGTAGGCTTTAACCTTAACACCGGCAGCAAGCAATTTTTCAATCAGGATCAGCGATGGTGCTTCACGCATATCATCCGTTTGTGGCTTAAATGAAAGGCCCCAAATTGTAACGGTCTTTCCTTTTATTTTACCATCAAAGAATTGTTGGAGTTTTTTAAATAAAATACTTTTTTGGTCCTGGTTAACTGATTCAACTGCTTCCAATATGCGCAAGGTATAACCATTTTCAGCAGCAGTTTTGACCAATGCCTTAACATCTTTTGGAAAACATGACCCCCCATACCCAATTCCTGGATAAATGAACTTATTTCCAATTCGTGAATCACTACCTATACCTTTTCTCACCATATTAACATCAGCATCCATTATTTCACACAAGTTGGCAAGGTCGTTCATAAAACTAATTTTAGTCGCGAGCATGGCATTAGCTGCATATTTTGTCATTTCAGAGGAGGCAACATCCATAAAAATAATAGGATGCCCGTTAAGTGTAAATGGCTTGTAAAGCTTTTTCAATATTTTGTCAGCTTTTTCTGACTCTGTACCTACAACAATCCTGTCGGGCTTTAAAAAGTCTTCTACAGCGTTGCCTTCCTTTAGAAATTCAGGATTGGAAGCCACGTCGAACGTAATTTCCAGGTTCCGTTTGTCAAGCTCCAATTTGACAGCTTTTTTTACTTTTGCTGATGTACCAACAGGAACGGTGCTTTTGGTAACGATTAACAAGTAATCTTCCATCAACCTTCCAATATTACCGGCAACATCAAGTACATATTTTAAATCGGCACTGCCATCTTCATCCGGAGGGGTGCCAACTGCAATAAAAATAACTTCACAATTTCTTATTGCTTCTTCCAGGCTGGTTGTAAAGTGAAGCCGGTTTTTATTAATATTTCTTTTTGCCATTTCCTCAAGTCCCGGCTCATAAATTGGGATAATTCCTTTTTTTAGGTTTTCGACCTTTGTCACATCGATATCCTGACAGGTTACCTCAATGCCTACCTCTGAGAAACAAGTACCAGTAACCAACCCAACATATCCGGTGCCTATGATTGCAATTTTCATAATGTGTAATATTTATTATTGAGTCCAGTATAAAAAGCCAGTGTGACCTCACCCTAACCCTCTCCTGTAAGAGGGAATCCCCCTTCTCCTCAAGGAGAAGGGGTTAGGGGATGAGGTGACAAAATGAAAATCTCATTATTGTAAAAAACTTACAGTTTCTTCTAAATATTTGCAAAAGTAAAAACATTATTCTATCCTTGTTTATAAGATTGTGTATAATTTATTTTAATTATTTGTCACATAATTTAAATAGTAGCTAAATAATTCCTATTTTTAGACAATCAAACAAAAATGATTAAATAATTGACCTATGTGTTGCTTTTTGAAGTTTTTTTTTATACTTTTAACGGCTAAATACATTATATATATATAGGAAGAGACTAATTTCAAAAAATTATTAACAATTTAAGTGGTAAAAACTCAATAATGTATTTAATATCTTTTAAAACCGAATAGAATGTTAATAAGTAGGATGTTGTGTGTAATGAGGTGTGAATCAATTATTTGAGAGGTTGAGTCTTCCAGGGGTTCTATCATACTAAGCTGTAAATTTATTATGAATAGGTTGCAGATTGTTTTTTTCATAGGTTTATTAACAAAAAAAATATTTCAAAAGGTGTAAATAATTTGCAAATGAGTATTTATAATGCTTACTTTGCATCAGATAAAAGCCTTAAACAGTAGGCGGATATTAATAATACAAAGTGAATTGTCTTTTAAGCTCTCATATAAAAATAATTACCATGTTGCGTAACTATTTTTATGGATGTTGGTATAAAAAGAGAATAAATTTATTTGTTCGTTAAGTTTTTTTGTAGTTATTTTGTAGAATGTTTAAAATCTTTGAATTTGATTCACGTATGGAGATGGCCTTGTTTTGCCGGCAGAGATTTATAAATTACAAATAATTTTTTATATTAAAAAGGTATAACCTTTTTGTTTTTTTTGGATAAATCTAAATAATGTCTAATATATTACTAAAGAAAAACAATTAAATTAATTTTAAAACCAAAAATTAAGTGATTATGAAAAATGAGAATTTACTAAAATTAGTAACCCGTAGTGCGATAATGTTTTTTGTAATGTTGTCGTTAGGACTTACACTGAATGCTCAGGTAGCGGTTCCGGACGGAGTGAACTATCAGGCAATTGCCCGTGATGCTGTAACAGGCGCTCCACTGGCAGATCAATTGCTGGAAGTGAAGGCGTTAATTTATGATGGAACTACGCTTATCATTTCAGAAGAATTCACAGTTACTACAAATGGATTTGGTTTGTTTACGCTGACAATTGGAACAGGAGTCAGCTGGGCAGCTATAGCAGATCCCATGATTGAAGTTCAGGTATTCCTTGGTGGTGTTTGGGAGTCAATGGGTACTGTGGATGTGCTTAGCGTTCCTTACGCCGCTGTTGCCGGAAATGTTGCCTATTACGATGGAAGCAATCTCTTCCTGGGCGATGGCAGTATTATTCCACTCGTTCCGGATGGCGCACCAGGTGTGGTTGAAGCAAACAAAACTGTAGTTGCTGGTCCAGACAAAGAACTTGCTACTTTTGGAGATTTTACCATTGGTGGTACTGCTACGATGACAGCCACAGTCTATATGACACACAATGCTGATGCAAATAGCATTAACAGTGGTACTCTTCAGGTTGACGGCGGTGCCGGTATTGCAAAAAATCTTTTTGTAGGCCAGGCATTAAACGTTACTCAAAAAGCGTGGGTCGGAAACAACAACACAGTTCCTTTGGAAATTCATGGAGATGGTGAGTGTCTTGGAGGCTATACAGACGGCACCCTGGTTGTTGACGGCGATGCCGGATTCAACTATGATGTTCGTATGGCTGCTGATCTGTATGTTTTATGTGGTATGATTTGGGGTGATCTTACGGGTGATGTTACGGGTAATGTTACCGGTGACCTCTATGGGACCGCTGATCATGCTCTCGAAGCCAATCATGCTCTCAAAGCTGATTCAGCTTTTCATGCCATTGATGCTAATGAAGCTCTTCACGCACTCGAAGC